>NZ_JADXDQ010000035.1:0-19851 GCF_015831295.1 Streptococcus sp. NLN64 | reverse complement strand
CTATTTCGTAGTTGCTTCTTTACTTGATTTGGCATTCTATCCACCTCCTTGAGCCTAAGTATAGCAAAAAAAGATTTCGAAAGCTCGATTTAGGAGCTTTCGAAATCCTTAACTTAATGACATTGCCTAAACAGTTAGATAAACTTAGCCAGGAAATTCATGCAGAAGTGTTTGAGGAGATTGATTGTATCCAGTGTGCCAACTGCTGTCGTCATTTAGGTCCTCTTTTGACAGAGGCAGACATCACGCGCATTTCCAAAACGTTTCGAATGAAATTATCTGCCTTTGAGGAGGCTTTTCTGCGCGTGGATGAAGATGGTGATAAGGTCTTTCAATCCATGCCCTGTCCGTTTATCGGCGAGGACAATCTCTGCTCTATCTACGATGTTCGTCCTAAAGCCTGCCGTGAATTTCCGCATACAGACCGTAAAAAGATTTATCAAATCAACCATCTTACCATCCAAAACACCCTCATCTGCCCAGCAGCCTATCTTTTTGTAGAAAAATTACAAGAACGGCTGAAATAATATCCATTCTATTTTAAAATCAGACCTCCCCTCAGCTATCCCGTAAAAGCTGAGGGGAGGTTTTGCATCTATTTTATTGGTGCGGTTTCAGAAATTTTCAAGGAAAATATCAAATTCAGGTAAAACTAAGTCAACATATCCACGTTGTGGCTGAAAGACAAGTCCTTTATCTATAAGTCTATACTTATATGTATTAATAAGGTTTTTATCCCATTTCGTTTCTGTAATTAGATCTGCTATCTTTGTTTCTGATTTGATTGCTTTTAAGAAGATTTCATCCTTCTCTGAAAGTCGTTGTTTGATTAGTCGGTAGGCATTTTTTCCAAGCAAATATCGAAAATCTGGAATAATTTCATCGATATCGTTGATGGTTGTAGATTCTTTCTCATACATTAATTGACCTAGTAATTGAAAAGCATAGGCATATCCTTTGGTTTTCTCTGCAGCATAACCAGCAACAGAACGGTCGAGTGATAGATGTTTGATATAAGCCTCTTCGATATCATCAATGGTGAGAGGAGAGAGTTCAATTATATTTGAGCGTAGTAGGAAAGTTAAAATTTTATCGGTAATAACTTCATTAATATCTTCCGGAAGACCTGTTGAAACAATGCTAATAGGAAGGTCTTTACGGATAAGGAGCTGAAAAAGTGAGTACAACTCTCTAATACCATTAGAACTAGAAATTTCATCGATTAAAACGACAACTTTCCGATTAGCGTTTTGACAAATAGTCAATAGGTCAATTAATTGTTGTTGATTTGTAGTATTTTGAGACTGGACATTCTCAATGGTTAGTCCCAATACACTAAAGTTTTTAACTTGTATAGAATTGCTCAGTGTAATTTCTCTATTAACCTTATTGCTTAATTCTGCAATCAACTCGGACACGATGGAAGGGGTGTTAATCAGTGTGATGGGAATCCAGTGTTCAGGTAGTTCATTTTCTAACTTCGTGATAAAGGTGGTTTTTCCCGAACCTCGAACTCCTGTAATGATAGTAGATTGTGCATCGGAGTAAGGGTTGTTGAGATTTTTTAACAGATTCTCAAATTCCTGGTTTCTGTTCAAAAAAACTTTAGGTGATTTACCAAATATAGTCGTGAATGGTGTCATAGCATCTCCTATATATTGGTATATACTTTTATATTTCCTTATATACTCGTATATACTTTTTATTTTCATTATACACTCGAATATACTTTTTGTCAAAATTTTCTTAAACTATTCCACAAATGTAAAAGGCCCCAGTAAATCTGAGGCCCTTATAGGAGATTATGATGTCCGTTCGCTCTGTGACACGGAGTGAGCTAGAGCGACGGATACCGAGCAAAGCGAGGTAAAAAGCGCTCTGCGCTTTACCGCTCCCCAATAATCTCCCCGGCAAGTCAAACAATATCCATTCCTAAACAAGTAAAAGGCCCAGTAATTCCGGAGCCCTTATAGGAGATTATGATGTCCGTTCGCTCTGTGACACGGAGTGAGCTAGAGCGACGGATACCGAGCAAAGCGAGGTAAAAAAGCGCTCTGCGCTTTACCGCTCCCCAATAATCTCCCCGGCAAGTCAACCAATATCCATTCCTAAACAAGTAAAAGGCCCAGTAATTCCGGAGCCCTTATAGGAGATTATGATGTCCGTTCGCTCTGTGACACGGAGTGAGCTAGAGCGACGGATACCGAGCAAAGCGAGGTAAAAAAGCGCTCTGCGCTTTACCGCTCCCCAATAATCTCCCCGGCAAGTCAAACAATATCCGTTCCTAAACAAGTAAAAGGCCCCAGTAAATCTGAGGCCCTTATAGGAGATTATGATGTCCGTTCGCTCTGTGACACGGAGTGAGCTAGAGCGACGGATACCGAGCAAAGCGAGGTAAAAAAGCGCTCTGCGCTTTACCGCTCCCCAATAATCTCCCCGGCAAGTCAAACAATATCCGTTCCTAAACAAGTAAAAGGCCCCAGTAATTCCGGAGCCCTTATAGGAGATTATTATGAAAAAGAAAAGTTTTAGGAGTCGTTGAGGTCTTCCTCAACTATGGAATAAGTATACCGTTCTTTCCTTAAATGAAACTTATAGTTTCGAAAAATTTATTCGTCTGTGAGTTGGTCGTGGGGATAGCGTTCGTAGAAGTGGACTTTTAGGAGGATGAGGCGTTCCAGATCACGGAAGATTTGCAGGAGCATAGAGCGGGATTCGAATTCTTCGCGACTCTTTGGGAGTGGCCGTTGGCGAAAAGCTTCAAGGTATTGGTCAATCCGATCAATCAGATGAACTGGGGTGGATTTGTCTTCCAACTGTTGTGCGGTGTCCTTGAAGAGTTGGGCCAGAATCAGGCTCTCCTCCGCAGAAAAGTGGCAGTGGTTGATGTCCTCGACCATTTGTTGGAGGTAGTAACATTGTTCCAAGCGCATTTCAAAGTAATGCACTTCATAGTCAGTTCGCTGGAAGAGTTGGTTGGATTGGTCACGGTAAACCAGCTCAAGGGCTGCTTGGATCTCCCTTTCCAATTGTTGGGTACGGAAAGTCTCCTCACTTGCCTCTCCGGTCGAGAGGATATGGTGGAAGCGCAGGAGTATACCTTTGAAGAGGAATTCGACCCGGTCCTTTGCGGCGATGATTTCTTTTTGGTGGGAAGGCATATAGACATTGGCCAAGAGAGCCAGGCTAACCCCGATTGCGAAAAGGCCGATTTCATTTAGGATGACGGGTAGGGCCAAGCTTCCGGTATCGAGGAGGTGAAAAACTCCAACTGTGGAGACGGATAAGCCGATGTCCCATTCGTATTTATAGGCCATGGGAATGTAGATAGTCATGGTTAGTCCAAAGGCCCAAATGTTAAGTCCGAATAGACTGAAACAGACAATGGCCGCAAGCATGGCTGAGGTCATACTTAAAACGCGCCGTTTAGCGGTAAGGAGTGTTGAGCGTCGCGTATCTAATAAACTGAGCAAACCAATAATCCCCGCAGATGACGGATAGTTAAGCCCGAAAAAGGTGGCCAGTTGGACGGCTAACCAGATGACCAAGACAACTTTAACACTTTTTTGAAAAATGGACATGGGGCCTCCTTGATTTTTTCTAATTTTAGTGTATCATATACCTAACTTTAGTAGAGGTCCCGAGGGCTTGAGAATGAAGGAGAAACTATGAAAAAAGACTTTATCCATCAGCAAGAAGAAATTTCCTTTGTCAAAAACACCTTTACCCAATACCTGCAAGACAAATTAGAAATCGTTGAGGTGCAAGGTCCGATCTTGTGTCGTGTTGGGGACGGAATGCAGGACAACTTGTCTGGCATTGAGCATCCAGTAGAAGTGCATGTGAAGTTGATTCCAGAAGCAACTTATGAAGTGGTTCATTCCTTGGCTAAGTGGAAACGACACACCTTGGCTCGTTTTGGTTTTAATGAGGGAGAAGGTCTCTTTGTTCATATGAAGGCTCTGCGTCCGGATGAGGATTCCTTGGACCCAACTCATTCTGTCTATGTCGACCAGTGGGACTGGGAAAAGGTGATTCCAGATGGTCAACGGAATTTAGCTTATCTGAAGGATACAGTTGAAAAAATCTACAAGGCGATCCGTCTAACAGAATTGGCCGTAGAGGCCCGGTACGATATCGAAGCCATTTTGCCCAAACAGATTACCTTTGTGCATACAGAGGAGCTGGTCAACCTTTATCCCGACTTAAGTCCAAAAGAAAGAGAAAATGCGATTGCTAAGGAGTATGGGGCGGTCTTTCTGATTGGGATTGGAGGCGTGCTAGCGGATGGACAGCCGCATGACGGCCGCGCACCGGACTATGACGACTGGACAACGGAGACTGAGAATGGCTATAAGGGCTTGAATGGGGATATTCTGGTCTGGAATGACCAATTGGGTTCTGCCTTTGAACTCTCTTCCATGGGAATCCGGGTGGATGAAGATGCGCTCAAGCGCCAAGTGGCCATTACGGGTGATGAAGAGCGCTTAGAATTCGATTGGCATAAAACCCTGCTTCGTGGTTTCTTCCCGCTATCAATTGGTGGAGGGATTGGCCAATCTCGTTTAGCCATGTTCCTCTTGCGGAAAAAACATATTGGAGAAGTTCAATCCAGTGTCTGGCCACAAGACGTCTATGATAGCTTTGACAATATCCTCTAAACGGATGGTGTATTTATGGAACGACATCCTGCTAAAGGCACTCGCATGGTTAAGTCCATGGGTTGGGAAAATGGCATCATGGAAGTTGAATATGTCAGCGGTCTGATTCATCAGTACCATGATGTCACGGAAGACCAATTCATTCGAGCGGGTACTGGAAATAGTGATAAAAAAGTCCGCCTGATTGGTAAAAGTCATCGCTTTACTCGGGTGGAGGAAAAAGAAGCGTAAAAAGGTCGAGTTTTCACACTCGGCCTTTTTTAAGGGGTCAGGTATGGAAAAAGAGAATTACCAGGCGAAAGCATTGGTTGGTGCCAACAAGGCTTCTAGGTAATCGCTGGCTGGGCAAAGGGTGACGGAGATACCGGCCATATCGAGGCTGGTCATGAATCGACCACTTTTAACGAGAGTTGGACGGAGTCCTTGGATGTCTAGCAGTTGGAGGAGATCATGCGTAAAGACCCCCATCTCTAATTCACTGGTAGTTCCTAAATTATTGATGAGCAGAATATAGGAATCTCCTGTTTTCCAATGAAAGTGAAGTCGGAGTTTGTTGAGAATCTCGTTGGCTAGTTGTTCCGAACTCTCAAATGGTTCCAGACGGTAGCCTTCTTCCCCATGAATACCAATTCCATAGGAAATATGATTTTCTGGTATTGTGAAAGTATTCCGTGTTTTTTCAAAAAGAGTGCTTGTTTTGGAGGCAAAACCAATGGTTGCAATTTGACTGGATAGAGTCAAGCCTAGGTTTTCAAGTTCTTGTAAGTTTGCCCCAGCTTGTGCCGCATGTCCCAGAATTTTATGAAGAAGGATGGTTCCGGCAAGTCCCCTACCTCTAATTTGGTATTTTTGTTTGCTTTCAATGGAGATGTCATCGTGGGAGAGGATGTAGGAAACTTGGTGTCCATCTTGCCGAGCTTCTTGGATGGCATTTCGGAATTCAAGAAGATCGGCAGGGAAATTTTTGATTATGATAAAAATACCTTTTCCTTGGTCCAAGAAACGGATAGTTTCGAGGATTTCTGCCTTTTTGGGAGGTGTGAAGAGTTGTCCATAAAGAGCTCCTGTCAACATCCCGTCTCCGACATATCCCATGTGCGCAGGTTCATGCCCAGAACCACCACCGGATAGAATCGGGATGATGTGTGGGTTCCTCTTTTTCAGATAGACGAGGGGTAAGTGAGGGTGCTTGGTTAAGTGAGGGTGCAAGGCGAGGCTTGCCTCGACATAGGCCGGAATGGATTGGTCTGTTTGATTTTGGATAGAGGTCATAATCTTCTCCTATTTCAGTCCAGTAATTTCTGCTAAGATGTGGTCTGGATGGGGCTTGGGGATTTGGTGCTGGACCACTTGTTTGATGGTTTCGGCCATGGCCCGGGCTTGATAGTTTTTATGAAAATCAAGAAAGGATGGGTCCTCAACTAGACTAGGATGAGTAGGGTACTCATTGAGAATTTTTCCTACCATTAGTTGGCAATAGTCTATGAAGTAGGCATAAAAATTGTTTTGACCTTGAATTTCAAAGGCTTTTTGGTAAAAGATTGCCTCCTCTTCAAGATAGTGAAACACTTCTTGGATGAGATGTCTCCCAGAAATGAAATCCAAATTGTCTGCGATTTGTTCTTTCAAGTCATTTTGGAAAATCCAATCGAGGAGTTGGTACTTATCCAGAAAATGGTTATAAAAAGTTTGCCGACGAATACCAGCTCGATCCATGATGGTTACAACGGATAGTTTATCAAAATCATTTTCTGCTAATAGCTCTTTAAAGGCTTTTGCGATGCGTTTTTTCGTAATCAGAGATGATGCCATAGGATACCTCACTTCTTCCTACTATTATTCTAGCAAAGATCCTTTTCGTACAGGGACAGTTTTCTTGTTTTGTCCCTTATCTTTTTTGCATTTTAAAATTATAATAAAGGGGAGAAAATAAAGGAGGCTTAGCTGATGAAAAAAATTATCAATGATCCACGGGCAGTAGTAGAAGAGATGATTCAAGGCTTGGTAGCAGTTCATCCGGAGATTCTACACCGGCATGAAGACTTTCAAGTGTTAGTAAGGAGTGCGGAAAAATCAGGGCGTGTTGGATTGATTTCAGGAGGAGGCTCTGGTCATGAACCTTCGCATGCTGGTTTTGTTGGGCAAGGGATGTTGTCCGCTGCGGTTTGTGGGGCTGTCTTCACATCCCCAACTCCAGATCAAATTTTGGAAGCTATCAAAGCTGCGGATGAAGGTGCCGGCGTCTTTATGGTCATTAAAAACTACTCTGGTGATATTATGAATTTCGAAATGGCTCAAGAGCTAGCAGAAATGGAGGGAATCCAGGTTGCTAGTGTGGTAGTGGATGATGATATCGCTGTCGAAAATAGTTTATATACGCAGGGGCGTCGGGGAGTAGCTGGGACAATTCTGGTTCACAAGATTTTGGGCCATGCAGCTCGTCAAGGTCAGACTTTGGAAGAAATCAAAGAACTTGCAGACCGAATTGTGCCCCAGATCAAAACCATTGGTCTAGCTTTATCGGGAGCAACGCTGCCAGAAGTTGGGAAACCGGGGTTTGTTTTGGAGGATGATGAGTTTGAATACGGAGTCGGAATCCATGGAGAACCCGGTTATCGTAAAGAAAAGTTGAAACCATCAGCGGACTTGGCTCAAGAATTGGTTGAAAAGTTATTGGAAGATTTTCAAGCGGAAGCAGGGCAAGAATTTGCCTTATTGATCAATGGTCTAGGGTCAACCCCCTTGATGGAGCAGTATATTTTTGCCAATGATGTGATGAAGCTTTTGGAAGCCAAAGGGGTGCGTGTTCCCTTCCGTAAACTCGGAGATTATATGACTTCCTTGGACATGGCGGGTCTTTCGTTGACCCTGATGCGTCTTGAAAATGCACAAGATTTAGAGGCTTTGGTGAGTCCGGTTGAAACCATTGCCTGGTAGTACTCATTAAATTTCAAAAATTGATTTTGTCAAGCCCTTGTGATGAACTGATTGAGAGTGGGGTAGAACTAATTTTATTAAAAATTAGTTCGTAGCCCCACCTCCGCACAGTTGATTCGGTTGTTTTCGGAGGTAAAAGAGTCGGGAGTTGACTCTTTTAGTTTCTGGATAAGAGAACATGAAGTGTTCTCTCAATAAAAGGCGAACGAAAATACCAATCAACCACTGCGTAAAAATTATTTCACTAACAAATAGGAAGGTTGAGACTTTTGTCTCAACCTCCTTATCGATCCTATTCAACAGGTCCTCCAGACTGGTTGAACGATCATCATCGACTAGTCATCTTTTGAAAGATTCGAGTCTTCCGAGTGAGGTCAATGAAGTATAAGGAGATTAGGATGCAAGTAGCAGATGCAAAAAAATGGATGCTTTTATTTAACGAAAAGATACAGGATAAACAGGCTTTTCTAAGTGAACTCGATACACCCATTGGTGATGGAGATCACGGAGGGAACATGTCTAGAGGAATGCTGGCAGTGGTTGCTGAGTTAGAAACTCAAAATTTTGAATCAGCGGGTGCTCTCTTTAAAATGGTTGCGATGCAATTATTGTCTAAAGTTGGAGGAGCTTCAGGTCCTCTCTATGGCTCTGCCTTTCTAGGATTAAGTCAGAAAATTGATAGCGAGGGTCTTGGAGCAGGACTGGAAGCTGCTTTGGCAAATATCCAAAAAAGAGGTCAGGCCCAGCTGGGAGATAAGACCATGGTTGATGTTTGGATTCCAGTCTTGGCAGATCTACAAGAGAATGCCTTGACCGTTCAAAAAATTGCAGACCATGTAGCAGCAACCAAGGACTTACAAGCTAAAAAAGGACGGGCTTCTTATGTTGGTGAGCGCTCTGTGGGTCATGTTGATCCTGGCTCTTATTCATCAGGCCTTTTGTTCGAAGCTCTGCTTGAGGCGGAGGTGGGCTAATGACAGCTCTAGGAATTTTATTAGTGTCGCATTCGAATAAACTTGTTAACGGTTTGGCTGAACTGATATCTCAAGTCACTTCGGATATCCCTTTTACCTATGTTGGTGGGACTCCTGAAGGAGAAATTGGAACTAGTTTTGAAACTGTTCTGGAAGCAGTTGAGCAAAATTCAGCTCAAAGACTCTTAGCCTTCTATGACTTGGGATCAGCTCGAATGAATTTAGAACTAGCAGCTGAAATGACCAGCAAAGATGTACAGATTCAGTCAGTACCAGTTGTTGAAGGCACATACACCGCAGCCGCTCTTTTACAAGCAGGTGCTAGTGAGGAAGAAATCCTAGCACAATTAGCGGATTTGAACATTCGAAAATAACTTAAAAGAAGCTAGGTAAAACATCCGTGATGATGTTCTGCCTAGCTTCTGTTTTTTGAAGTGTTCATTAAAACGAGTCGCAAAAGTCAGTGTGTTTTGGGGTTCGCTACCTGTTTGGACTCTATATCCAAGATAACGTTTATATCGATAATAAGCCTCCTCCTCATCTGTAACTGTATTTAGTAAAGGGGAGTAAAGAGAAAGTGAGGGTAAAATGAGTTTCTTGGGTATTAGCTAGATGCTTCTCCAATTAAAAGGGTATAATCATATTTGAGAGGAGGTCTGCCTATGAAATTTCTAGTAGCGATTGATTCTTTTAAAGGATCTGCAACGTCGATGCAATTGAATCAGGCCGCAAAGGCTGGGATTTTAGAGGTTTTACCAGATGCGGAAGTGGTAACAGTTCCCATAGCGGATGGGGGAGAGGGAACTTTGGACGCTTTGGCACAAGGGTTAGAAGGTTTTTGGGTTGAGGTTGAAACAGTTGATTTATTGGAACGACCGATTGTGGCTGCTTATTTTATAAGTGGGCAAATAGCCTATATAGAGTCGGCGCGTGTTGTCGGAATTGATCAACTAACTCCGTCCTCAGAAACGGTGGAGCGTGCGACAAGTAAAGGTTTAGCAGCATTGTTCCGAGACGCCTTGTTACGGGGGTGTCAGGAGTTGGTTTTGACTCTGGGTGGCAGTGGCAGCTCGGATGGAGGCCGTGGGTTACTAAATGCCTTGACGGATGAAGAACGTAGTGCTCTTGCTCAGATCCGCTTGCGGGGCTTAACGGATGTTACCAATCCCTATGCTGGACCTCAAGGATATGCCGTGGTTTTTGGACCACAAAAAGGTGCCGGTCCTAGGCAAGTGAAGGCTATGGATTTGGTCGCTCAAGAGTTTGTCAATCAGATGAGACAGGAAACAGGGATTGACCTTCAAAAGATTCCGGGGACTGGAGCAGCAGGTGGTCTTGGTGGTGCCTTGGTGCTGCTAGGTGGAGAACTAGAAGCTGGTTATCCTTTTATTGCTGAAACCTTAGGCTTAGCTCAAGCGATTCAGGGATCAGACTTGGTCTTCACAGGAGAAGGTCTTCTAGATAAGCAAAGTTTGAATGGGAAACTGCCAATCGGTGTCGCACAAACAGCCAAAAACGCTGGTGTTCCTGTTATCGCATTAGGTGGCAGTGTGGAAGAAGCCAAGGGATTTGAGGAGGCTTTTCTGGCAACCTTTTCAATTCAACGGGAAGTCCTTTCTTTAAATCAGGCTATGGAAACTGAACGCACCTTAGCAAATGTTCAATCCCTCGTTAAAAATATCATCGCCACCCGCTATCTCCTTTAGAAACAGACAAAGAGCCAACAAAATCTGATGTAGTCCTACTTTCATAGACAGTACAAATACGTAACGTACTGTTTATGAAAGTAGGAATTTTATTATGTCTAGAAAAAGTAACGTTTCTTTTGAGAACAAGCTGAGAGCTGGAATAAAGAAGGGTTGTACAAAACTTTCAATCTTTTCCGCTTCATTACGGAAAAACTAGGTCTGTGTATCCGTTTACATAGCTGTTGGAAAGGTCTATAATCGAGGTAGAGTATAGAAACAGGAGTCTGTTATGAAGTCTTTGAAATTGGTGACTCTGGGGGGTGGGTCTTCCTATACCCCTGAATTGGTGGAAGGGATGATTCTGCGAGCAGCGGATATTCCCATTCGTGAGTGGTGGTTTGTAGATGTGGAAGAGGGTGCTTGGAAGCAGGAGATTGTGGTCAATTTAGCACGCCGGATGGTTGCTAAGGCTGGTTTGGATTGGAAAATTCAAGCGACCTTGGATCGGCGGCAGGCGCTCGAAGGGGCAGATTTCGTGACCTCCCAGTTTCGGGTGGGGCAGCTTGCAGCCCGTTACCTGGATGAGACCTTGCCGCTTTCTTATGGCATGATTGGGCAGGAGACCAATGGTGCTGGTGGGATCTTCAAGGCCTTCCGCACCATTGAGGCCTATAAGGGAATTATTGCAGATATGAAGGAAGTCTGCCCAGATGCCTGGCTCATTAATTTCACCAATCCAGCTGGGATGGTGACGGAAGCCATTCGGAATTATTTGGGTTGGGAAAAGGTCATTGGCTTATGTAATATCCCAGTTGGTCAGAAGAAAAAGGCTGCCGAGGTCTTGGGGCTCGAGGAAAGGAAACTGATGACCCGGCATGTTGGTCTGAACCACTTTCATTTCCATGAAGTTTGGGATCAAGAGGGGCAGAATCGAACGGCTGAAGTTCTAGAAAAGCTTTACGGGGATGCTAAGCCTCAGCTGGCGGAAGCCGTTAAAAACATTACCAATCTAGAGTTTCCAATTGAACTCTTGCGAACCATTGGACAACTGCCTTGTGATTACCACCGTTATTATTTCTTGGAACAAGAAATGCTGGCAGATGCCTTAGACCAGTATCAAAAAGGGCAGGTACGGGCCCAGGTGGTGCAAGAGGTGGAAGAGCAGCTCTTTGAACTCTACCAGGATCCGGGATTAGCCGTTAAACCCAAACAGTTGGAGCAGAGAGGTGGGGCCTACTATAGTGATGTGGCCTGCCAGCTTATCCAAGCCATTTATCAGGATAGTCGGGAAGAATTAACGGTGTCGACTGTTAATCGAGGGGTGATTCCTTATTTACCGGAACATTGTGTGGTTGAAGTTTCTTGCCTGATTACTGCTCAAGGGGCTATTCCCTTAGCCTGCCCACCGACCAAGGGATTGGTGAAGGGCTATTTAAAATTGATGAAAGAAATGGAGATCGCAACAGTAGAGGCGGCTATGTCGGGTGATTATGAGCGAGCTTTGGAGGCCTTTGCCTTGAATCCCCTGATTCCAAATGGCCAAGCTGCTGAGCGCCTGTTGCAAGATTTATTAGTGGCACATGAGGCTTACTTACCTCAGTTTGCGCCAGTAATTGCAGATATAAAAGAAAAGAGGCAACAATATGACTAAAGAATATATGTTTCCAGACGGTTTTCTATGGGGGTCTTCAACATCCGGTCCCCAAAGTGAAGGGATTGAACCTGGTGATGGGAAGGGGATGAGTAACTGGGACTACTGGTATTCTGTGGAGCCTGAACGCTTCCACGGGCAAATTGGCCCAGAAAAAACATCGACTTTCTACAAGAATTTTGCCCAGGATTTGGATTTGCTTGTGGAAACAGGGCATACCGTTTTTCGTACTTCGATCCAGTGGTCCCGCTTGATTCCCCAAGGTCGTGGGGAGGTCAATCCCCAGGCGGTTGAATTTTATCGCCAAGTTTTTCAAGGTGTTCGTGATAGGGGGATTCAGCTTTATGTGAATCTTTATCATTTTGATTTACCTTATGCTCTTCAGGAAGAAGGGGGATGGGAATCGAAAGAGATTGTTTGGGCTTATGAGGCTTATGCAAAGGCTTGTATCCAGTTGTTTGATGACTTGGTCGATCGTTGGATTACCTTTAATGAGCCCATTGTCCCGGTAGAATGCGGTTATCTAGGGGATTATCATTACCCCGCCAAAGTGGACGCCAAGGCTGCAGTAGCCGTAGCCTACCATACGCAATTGGCTTCAGCTCTGGCAGTCCGGGCTTGCCATGAAAACAATCCAGAAAAGAAGATTGCTATTGTTTTGAATTTGACTCCGGCCTATGCCAAGAGTCAAGACCCAGAAGATTTAAAAGCTGCTCGTATTGCTGAGCTGTTTCAAACCAAGTCTTTCTTAGATCCATCTGTGAAGGGGCATTATCCAGAGGAGTTGGTGGACTTGATGGAGGAGTATGGTTTGACTCCAGAGGTCACCAAAGAGGAGTTGCAAATAATCGCGAATCATACAGTTGATTTCTTAGGTGTCAACTACTACCAACCCTTGCGGGTTCAAGCTCCTCTACTAGAGTATCAAGATGGGGATCTCCTTGTGCCGGATCATTTCTTTGCCCCATACGATATGCCAGGTAAAAAAATCAATCCACATCGTGGTTGGGAAATTTACGAACAGGGGCTATATGATATTGCCCTTAACCTGCGGGACAACTATGGAAATCTGGAATGGTTGGTAACGGAGAACGGCATGGGGGTCGAGGGGGAAGAGGTCTTCAAGGATCATGGTCGTATCCAAGATGCCTACCGTATCGACTTTGTCAAAGGGCATTTAAAAGAATTGCATCGTGGAATTGAGGAAGGGTCCAATTGCAAGGGCTACATGATGTGGACCTTTATTGATTGCTGGTCATGGTTGAATGCCTACAAAAATCGCTATGGGTTTGTCGAGTTGGATTATGAGAGTCAAGAACGAACAATCAAGAAATCGGGTCTGTGGTTTAAAGAAGTTAGCCAGGCCAATGGATTTCTAGAGGAGGAGTAACATGATCGGATTTGGTTTTTCCCTATATCCGGAAAACTATAGCTTGGAAGAGTGCCAAGCTTATATGGAGCTCTTAAAAGCTTACGGAGCCAAGCGTTTGTTTATGAGTCTCCTTCAATTAGAGGGAGTGGGTGCAGAACCGCTGGAGCATTACCGGCAGTTGATTGCGGTTGCATCAAATTTAGGCATAGAAGTGATTGCGGATGTCAGTCCTGGCTTTCTTGAGAGCAATGGCTGGCAAGGCCAGCTGATGGAAAGAGCGGCGGATTTAGGTTTGGCAGGGATTCGTCTGGATGAAGCCCTGCCCATTGAAGAAATTGTGGCGATGACTCATAATCCCTTTGGAATCAAGGTGGAACTGAATCTCTCTACGGATAAAAAATTGGTAACTCAGCTGTTGACAGAGGGAGCCAACATGGAATCTGTGATAGCCTGTCATAATTTCTACCCACATGCCTATACAGGTTTGTCCCAAAAACACTTCTTAGAAATGTCAGCTTTCTTTAAAGAACATGGGATTCGTACAGCAGCCTTTGTTTCTGCCCAAACAGCTTCAGAAGGACCTTGGCCTTTACAGGAAGGTTTGCCAACGCTGGAAGAGCATCGTTTTCGTCCTTTGGCAGCTCAAATCGAATGGATCAAGGCAACGGGTCTCATTGATGATGTTTTGATTTCCAATCAGTTTGTGAGTCGAGAGGAATTGGAAGAAATTCGCCCCGTTCTTCATTCGGAAGTTGTCACGCTGGAAGTGCTTGGGAAATCCGATTTGACCGAACTGGAAAAAGAAATTATCGCTTTTGAGCATGTCTATCGTGGGGATATTTCAGACTACCTATTACGGTCGACACAGCCGCGTATTGTCTATGCCAGGGAGAGTCTGCCTCCTCGAAGTCAAGTTTCTTACAAGGTAGATCGAGGAGACGTCTTAATGGATAATGACCTCTATGGTCGCTATAAAGGGGAGTTACAGATTGCTCTTCGGGACTTTGAAGTCTCACCCAAAGTGAACCGAGTAGGACGGGTGCTAGATGCTTACTTACCAATTCTAGAATTTATAAAACCTTGGCAGGAATTTCGCCTAATACTCAATGAAAATCAAAAAGTAAACTAGGAAGTGAGCCGCAGACAGCTCGAAATCTCTGGGAGAGGTTTTGAGCTTGCTGATAATACTTTCGAAGAAAGTTTCAAATAAGTACGGCAAAGTTGACAAAAACTTCGTTTTTTCAACTAGAATCTCAGACAGTCTCCCAGACTGTCTGACCTGACAACGTTTAATACTCGAAACAGTTCGAAATCTGAAAAGGCAATCCGATGAAGACAGAACTGAGGGTTCGGCGAAGAGGATTAACACATTCAGATTTTGAAATGTAATGAGTATAAATTTGATTTTCAAAGAGTATAAGCTTATCAGAGGCCGAAGAATTTCACTAAAGAAACGGAAAAAGGAAGGATTTTGGAAGCGGTGACAAATGGTATAATGTTTTCATAAGATAGTTATTTATGAATGCAAAAAGGAGGGATCATGCTTTCCAAAAAAGAAGTACGCCTCTTAGACCATCTTACCCAGAATCCGAGTCAGTATTACTCCAGCAAGGAGCTTGCTGAGCTTCTCGGGGTTAGTGATCGAACCGCCCGAAAGTATTTACAAAATTTGGCAACTTCCTTGGAGAATTCAGGAGGCAAGCTGGAATCGAAACAGGGGAAGGGTTATCAGCTATTGATTGAAAGACCTTTGGAGTTTCAAGTCTTTTGGCAAGAAGAGTTGAGTCGCAGGAAACAGGGCTTGGATTTGAACCCTCTGGAAGAGGCTGAGGATCGCGAGCGCTACTTGCTTCATAAACTTTTCTTCGAGGAAGGGGAGCTAGCCTTGGAGGATCTGCAACAGGAGATGTTTATTGCTCGGACGACCCTTCAGACAATCGTAGCGGAAATTCGGAAACTGCTAGCGGCTTACCAGCTCAAGTTGGTGGTCCAAAAAGGGCGCGTGCGGGTTGAAGGCTCAGAGGTTTCTAGTCGGAATTTTATGATGGATTATTTCTTTGGTCAGGAGAGCCAGCACCTGTCCTATGGTCTGGTGGAGAATGAGATTCTGGAAGATATTTCCTTCTCGAGTTTACTGACCATCGTGATTGACCAGTGTCGGGCAGCAGGCCTTCGGATTTCAGATTTTGTGATGAAGAATTTGGTTCTCCATATTGCCTTGCTCTTACAGCGAGTCAAGCAGGGAGCAAGTCTCAAGGATTTTCCCTTGGCCCCTCAGTTGGAGTCCTCGCGTGAGTTGGAAGTGGCTCAAAGGATTCTAAGTCGGGTGGAAGACCAGTTTGGGGTGGTGCTTGCTCCTGAAGAAGCCAACTATATCGCCCTTCATTTAAAGGTAAAGTTGCCGGATGACCGCAATCAATTCCATTCTGGACAAGAAAAATTACTAGCTCACCTGACCCAGGTTCTGGAGATTTTATCCCAAGAATCGGGTTTGAACCTGGTCCAAGATTCTCAACTGGTCAAGGGCATTCTAGCCCACTTGCAGCCCTTATTAACACGTTTGGAAAATGGGATGACCATGGGGAATCCGCTGCTTGAAACCATTCAAGCAGACTACCAAGAGGTTTTGGAATTGACCAAGAAGGCTTTTTCCAATTTATCAGAGTTACAAGGGTTTCAGGTCTCGGATGATGAATGGGCCTATTTAACGCTTCACGTTCTGGCGGCTATTGAACGGTACCAAAGTGAAGATAAGACCCGGGTACTGGTTGTCTGTTCAACAGGTGTCGGTTCAGCTCTGATGCTCAAGAATCGTCTGGAAAAGGAATTTGCGAGAGATTTAGAAATCGTCGATGTCCTCTCTTATTATGAGATAACGGAGGATCGATTGGAAGGAATAGACTTAATTGTTTCTTCTGTCAGCCTGTCAAACCTGGTTTTTCTAACACCAGTTGTAACGGTCTCTGTATTTTTATCCGATCAAGACATTAAAAAAATTCGAAGTCAGCTCCAGCGGGTCAGTTTGCCTAGTCGAGAGTCAGGGAAGAATCGCTGGCTGACCTTGTCCCAAGCCCGCTTGATTGCTACGAGTCTTTTTTCACCGGATCGCTTCCTGGTTTTCGACACAGCTGATCGCGATTTTATCCTAGAAGAATTAATTGCCAGCTTGGACGAGGGCTTTAAGAAAAAAGAATTGGAGGAATTCAAGGAGCAGGTGGACTTGAGGGAGAGTTACAGTTCGGTGGTTTTTGGGGAAGCTTTAGCTTTTCCTCATCCGGCCAAACCCTTGACCTATACAGAGCAAGTCGCAGTTGCCGTGGTGCAGGACAAGGTGGAGTGGGAAGCTGGTAAAGGCGTGTCCTTTGTCTTCTTACTGTCACCTTCGACCGGTCCGAATCCTAACTTTAAATACGTATCCCCATCCTTGGTGGGCTTTGTCCAAGATCCGACTCTCCAGGAGAAACTCTTGGCGGATCCAACATATGAACAATTACTAGAAATTATGATTCCCTTGATACAAGCACAGGGGTAGAAGGAGACAACTATGAAAAACATTATGTTAGCTTGCAACGCAGGAATGTCAACCAGCATGTTGGTAACCAAAATGCAGAAAGCTGCTGAAGACAAGGGCTTGGAAGCAAGCATCTGGGCAGTTCCCGTTTCAGAAGCGGATAATGAAGTACAAGATAAAGCCATCGATGTCATCTTATTGGGGCCACAAGTTAAATTCCTCCTCAATGACTTCAAGGATAAATTTGAACCTAACATTAAAGTTGATGCCATCAATATGATGGACTACGGAGTGATGAATGGTGAGAAAGTCTTAGATGCTGCTTTGGCTCTAATGGAGGACTAGGATGGATACAGGTCAACACTTAGAAGCAATCATGGGGCTAATCATGTATGGTGGTGAGGCCAAAGGTTACGCTGTGCAAGCTATACAGGCAGCCAAAAAGAAAGACTTTGAGGAAGCGGACCTCCTCTTAGCAGAGGCAACCAAATCCCTCAATGTTGCCCATAATTCACAAACGGATCTCTTGGCCAAAGAAGCAGGTGGTCAAAATATGGAATTAACTCTCCTCATGGTCCATGGACAGGACCACTTGATGACCGCATTAACCTTTATTGATCTGGCCAAAGAATTTGTGGATGTCTATAAACACATGGCTTAGAAGGAGTCGCAAATGAAGGTCACAACAGTTGGGAAAGTACCAATAAATCGGGTATTTGAGATTGTCCTCCAATCTCTAGCGGATGACTATCAAGAAAACACAGGAGAAGTATTGGAACCCCATGAACGAACTGCGGGTTTAAGCTACGTCAAACGTTTCGGAGATAAGAACCAACATACCGTTGGGGTCAAGGTCTTGAACTTGGAGCAACCCAATCTGTATAAGGTCCATTTCCAATCCAATCGGGGAGATGAATTCATTACCTATGAATTTCAAGCTCTTAGTGAGGAAGAAACCCAGGTGAGCTACGCTTATGACTTCGTGGCTAGAGACTGGTTTGGCAAGGCCAATCATTTCCTGATGTCCAAACTGCTGACCAAAAGTCTGGAAAGACAGTTTGACGCCCAACTCCAGGCCCTCATTCGACATGCACAAGAAAAACAAGAATAGGAGGTTGACTTCATGTCCAACTTTACAGAAAAGTTCATGGAAATAGCCGGTAAGATTGGTTCTCAGCGCCATCTGATTGCCATCCGGGATTCCTTTATTTCTACCATGCCCATTACGATGGCGGGAGCCGTAGCCGTTCTTTTAAACGTATTCCTACGCGACTTGCCAACCAACCTTGGCTGGACTGGTTTTGTTGAGGCCGTCCAACCCATCATTGATATCAATGGTTATGTTTACTTCGGAACCATTGGGATCATGGCCTTGATTTTTGCCTTTAGTTTTGGTTATCATCTTTCCCAAATGTATAAGGTAAATCCTCTGGCCGGTGGTTTGATTTCCTTTGCGTCCTTTGTCGCAACCATTCCACAGAGCCTAACCATCTCCACCCCCTTGGAAGGGATTGACAAGGCTGCCCTTGCTGGACTGGAAAAAATCGGACTTACTCTTACAACAGCGGATGGGCTAACGAGCCTTGAAACCAGCCAGTGGGGAGCCATCGCCCTCAAATACGGTGGTGCTACAGGTCTCTTCTCCGCACTTGTAATCGGCTTCTTGGCTACTTGGGTCTATGCGACCTTGGTGAAACACAATGTTGTGATTAAATTGCCAGACACTGTTCCACCAGCTGTTAATAAAGCTTTTGCGGCAATTATCCCTGGAACAGTTGCGATTTATGTATCTTCTATCCTAGCTTACGGAGTCTTTGCTCTTACTGGTCAATCCTTGAGCGATGTGGTATCTACCTATATTCAAATTCCATTACTTGGCCTTTCCCAAGGACTTGGATCCGTTATTTTGGTCACCTTCTTGGTGCAACTCTTCTGGTTCTTTGGGCTACACGGGCACAATGTTTTGGCTCCTGTTATGGAAGGTATCTACAGCGTTGCTCTGAATGAAAATACAGCTGTTTACAATGCGACCCAAAGTACAGCCGACCTCCCATGGCTTTGGACACGGGGCTCCTTTGATGCCTATGCTCAAATGGGTGGATCTGGGGTTACCCTAGCCTTGATCATTGCCATCTTCCTTTTCTCAAAACGGGAAGAATACAAGGTTGTGGCGAAACTTTCTGCTCCAATGGGAGTCTTCAATATCAATGAACCAATGATTTTCGGTATCCCAATGGTTCTCAATCCTCTCTTTGTTATCCCATGGTTGATCGTGCCACCAATCTGTGCAACGATCGCCTACCTGGCAACAGCCTCCGGCTTGATTCCACCTGTCTTTGCTGCGGTACCATGGATTACCCCTCCAGGACTCTATGCCTACCTCGCAACCGGTGGTTCCGTCATGGCCGCTGTCGTATCCCTTTTTAACCTTCTGGTAGCATTCCTTATTTGGACCCCATTTGTCATTGCGGCGAATAAGGTGGAGGCGGGTGACCAGTAATGTTCTGAATACTCTTTGAATTTCAAAATCTGACGTTGTCAATCCTCCTTGATGAACTTTCTTGATTGCGTACTTCGTACGCCTTATAGATCATATTCAACAGGTCTCCCAGACCTGTTGAACAACCATCGTCGGATTTCCTAGTCATTTTTTTGAAATTCTTCGATTATTCTTATTTGAAGTTATTATGAGTAAGAACCGATATCCTTTTTTACTGGCCTTGGGGGCTTTCCTGATTGCTATTAGTCCTCTTTATGGCAATCCTTATTTCAACATTATCTCCGGACTTGTTCTAATTCTGCTGAGTGTAGGTTTGAGCAAGCGAAAATAACACAAAAGCAGCTTGCTAGAAAAAAATAGCAAGCTGCTTTTGTGTTATAGTCATTTAGTTTTTAAATAGTATGTTATTGCATCAGTTATAGAGTCCATCTTGCGAAGTAATTCTGTAACTGATTTTTTTAGAATAGCCCAACTTTGCTCAATTGGATTTAATTCTGGAGAATACGGTGGTAGAGGTAAAAAGAAGTGACCAGCATAGATAGAAAGTTCATCTAGTA
>NZ_JADXDQ010000034.1:0-21322 GCF_015831295.1 Streptococcus sp. NLN64 | reverse complement strand
TAAAGGGGAAATCCTTTTTTGTCTAGTCGAATGTTTCACCCAATGGGTGAAAAGCAGAACCTTCCAGAAACCCTGTGATCAATACGGTTTCTGGAAGGTTTTTAAGTTAGGTATGAATAATTTGGGAGTAATCGAGACAGCTGACCAGTCCTCGTTTGGCGAGGACTGGTTTTGATATTGCTCTCTTTAATACTGACTTTTGTACTACTAGTTGATAATGGTCACCCCAACCTGACACTTTGTCCGCTATCCATCTAGGAACTCCGAGTTTCAGTAAGCCCCAAAGGCGACATGACTTCTTTTTCCACTGTTTCCAGATGATTACCCGTATTCGCGTTCGAAGTCGCTCATCTACTTTGTCATCACTGTCTTCATGTCCGTGATTGAAAAGTAGTTGACCCAACCTCTGATGACGGAGTTTAGTGATGTAATCCGTTCACTCAAGCTGATGCTCCATTTCCTCGAAGTCAGTTGCTTAAGTTTCCTCATAAACTTCTGCACACTCTCTTGGTGAGGGCGACTGCGCCAGCCCTTTGGAGATTTCCAGAAGCCATACCCTAGGTACTTCAGCTTTGTTGGGCGAACAATTTTTGTCTTTTCCATGTTCACCTTGAGGCCTAGTCGTTTCTCTATAAAGTGACTGACCGAGTGCATAACCCTCTTTGCCGCCGCCTCACTTCCGACTGTGATAACACAATCATCCGCATAGCGTACGAAACGCAGACCCCGTTTTTCCAATTCCTTGTCTAGTTCATGAAGCATGATATTAGACAGGAGCGGAGATAAGTTTCCTCCTTGAGGTGTTCCTACTAGGGTTTTCTGGCGCTGACCATTTATCACAACACCTGAATGAAGGTATTTTCGGATGAGGGACTCAGTATCTCCATCCTCGATGACACGATGGACTAATGACATGAGTCTATCCTGTGGTACTGTATCGAAGAATTTCTCTAAGTCTATATCTACAATCCATTCGTAACCATCATTCAGATATTCCAGTAACTTGACCAAGGCTGTCTCACAAGAGCGATTTGGACGGAAGCCGTAGCTATACTCTGAGAAATGATTTTCAAAAATTGGACTTAGAACCTGTACAATTGCCTGTTGTATGATTCTATCCATCATACTTGGAATACCTAGCTGACGAACACCTCCATTAGGCTTCGGAATCTCAACTCGCAATACTGGCTGAGGTTTATACTTTCTTTCCAATATCTGTTTTTTAGTTTCTTGCCAGTGTTCTCTCAGGTAATCATCAAGCGTATCAACTGTGACACCGTCGATACCTGCAGAGCCCTTATTGGCTTTGACCTGCTTATAGGCTTCGAGAAGATTGTCTCTTGATAATATCTGGTCTAGTAGTTTAGACATGTGCGTATTCCTTTCTTGTTTCGTTATCTGTAGGACATCTTAAATTGGTGAACCTTCCTCTAGTCAATACGTGACTGCCTCCAGTTCTATCAGATCCTCAACGTTACAGATACAATTGAAGTAGGTATACTTCGGTTAACTGTTCACCCCTTCGCTCCACTTCCATTACAGAAGCTTCTTCACTACTATGGGTTCGGCTGACTTCTCATGATTCGTTGTTACTACGCAGGAAGCGCTCATGAGACCTCACGGGATAAGTCGTACATCTTTCCTCGTTTACTCTCGTGATTTACGCATATAGGTTACGACTACCTTCTTGGACTTTAGAGTTCTAGGCCCCCTTATCCCCTATATACGCCTTAATATCACGTTTCTGTTCGTAGAGCCACGATTTCGCTATCCCTTCCTCTCCCCGCTACCTCACGATAGTCAGGCTTGGGAGTCGCTATTGGGTTCACCGGTAGCAGGTGCCCACAGAGGACTTACACCTCAGATGTACGACATGCCCGTCGTACAAAGAAAAAGAGTCAATTCCTGACTCTTTTACCTCCGAAAACAACCTAATCAACATTGACATGAACTTCGTTCATTTCATCTAAAAACTCTAAAGGCATTCAACATGCCTTTAGACCGGAGGTGGGTAGGTTTGGGGAGAAACCGTTTCAGGTTACAACATGAAATAAAGACTTGTAACGAACGTTTTTTACAAATAAAATCGTTCTGTCTCACTCTCTATCTTGCTTAAGTTGTATAGAAGGTTGAGGCGGTCACTAGGGTATGCCACTGATTGGCTGAGGTAGCCTTAAAGCCTTCTTTAATATAGAGGTCGTCAAATGGCAAGATTTTCTCTTCCAGCTCCTCTAGTTTGTCCAGCTTTCCTACCACATAATCTTGGAGTCTGTTCTGTGCCCGTTGAATCCGAGCTGCAAGCCCTCCCAAACGTAAGTCTAGGGTATCCAAACCGAAGATTTTGTTTTCCTGCAGCCACTGCTGGCTAACTACCTGATGGAATTCATCTAAATCTTGTTTCAACTGTTCTAGTTCAGGAATCTGTTTCTCCAGTAGCTGAAGATTCTGGTTTGCATAAGCTTGTCGCAAGACGTGAGTAACCTTCGTTTTTCTAGCCAACAAACGGCAAAGTTTAGCCTGAGTATCAAATAGATAGGCCAAGTCGTGAGCACTATTGGCTAGGTGTTCCAACTTTGGAATCAGAGATTCAAAGTACAGAGAATCTGCTTCTGCATCCGTATGAGCTAGTAGGAGAGGACATAAGACATCCTGATAAAGCAGGTAGCGACTAGGGTTGAAACTATGGTGTTCCTGTCCTGGGTGACTCGGTGTTTGATTAGGGGTATCCAAGAGGAGAAAATCCTCTAAAGTCAGACCAATCAGTTGTTCAAAATGACTGGCGAGCTGCTCCGTGTTCCCTCGGTAATTCCATTCTGCCCAGGCTAAAAGACTGGGGAGGATGGAAAAGCTAGCCGCTTCTCCCCCATTATCTCCCCAAGCAGTAATGGTGACCTCTTGAACTCCAAATTTTTGACAAGCCTCATGGGCCTGTCCAGCGATTAGAAGACTGAAGCGATTATCGGGAGTGAAACCAGTCCACTTCCAAGCTCCACTGGCGAAGGCAAGGTCTGTCCCCAGGGGCAGATGAGCTTGAAGTTTTTCGCTGTAACTGTCAGAGTTGGTTTGATAGTAATCCCAGTAGATGAGTTTCACGCGCTTTTTCAAGCCATCTATCTTCTTCTTGACAGCCTCATCCATTTCTAATTTTCCCGTATAATTCATTTGAGTGGATAGAAGTTGAAAGAACATATCACTCCACATGCTGCATTCGAAACCATAGGCATCCGCAAGATCCAAAACCCGTTCCAGGTGCTGACACATGAGCAGACTGCGATTCTGGAATCCATGCTCAATCAAATACCGTCCCAAGCCAAGCAGATGGGCTTCATCCATACCTATATTGATTTTTCGAGTTTTAAGAGGACTAAGGGCTTGAAACATCTTCTCAATGAGCTTATAGGTCTCCTCTGCTCCTACCAGTAAAATATTGTCAATGTCACGAATGGATTGGATGGAGGAAAGATTCCACTTTAGATAACCATGTAAATGGGCCAGTGTTTGGATACAAGGGATAAATTCCATTCCATAGCGGTGGCATTCGGCTTCGATCTCCCTTAACTCCGCTGGCGTGTAGGCTCCACGGAAATAACCAAAATAAGGTTGATCTGGAAGTTGATAGGTGTCCTCCATATACAGTTGAAACTGATTGTAACCCATCAAAGCCAAGGATTGAATCATCTTTTTACAGGAGGCCACAGTCAGAACCGCATTTCGGGAACAATCAAACATGGCCCCTAAATACTGGTAAACAGGCGTTTCCTCAAGTTCTACCTGGCTAGACCCTTGCTGCAGCTGGCTAGCTAATGACAAGAGGCCACGGTAAAGCATGTGTTCTTTAGGCGCCTCTATCTGATAGCACCCTTGATTTCCAGAAATGCGTAGGGAGTCATTTCCAGACAGCACCAATTCGAGGTCGACATCTAAATGTAGTTGCTGACAAAGTTCAAGGATCTGCTCTGGACTTTGCCCAAGTCTTTCAGGAATGTTTAGGTTCATCTTTTCTCCTTATTGCAGGGTTCGCATATAGGCACCGACCAGATTGGCATTTTCTTTGTAATGACAGGCTCGAATTTCAGGCAAGACTGGAAATTCTTCTGGATACTCTTCTTGAATCAGATGGAGCTGGTGCCTAATCGCTTTTATAAATAGAGGGTTCTGGCTAATCGAACCACCAAAAGCAATCACCTGAGGTTCAAAGAAATAAAAGAGATTCAGGCAGCCAATGGCTATATTTTTAGCCATGGTCTCAATCGCTTTGTTACAAATCTCATCACCCTGACTCGCTTGGTCAAAAATCTTTTTCCCGTTCCAGTTTTCTTCTGCTTCTCCATATTGCTTGGCAACTGACCGAACCAAACTTCCAGTCGACGCTAATTGGGACCAATTTTTCAAGGGTTCTTGACCCGAATCGATTAACATGTAGCCAAATTCCCCACCAAAACCACGAGCCCCTCGAACCAATTGCCCATTCACAAGGAGGGCACCTCCAATTCCAGTCCCTACCACAACACAGGCAAAGGTCGAGAGACCCCCATCTAAGGCTAACTCGCTTAAGCCAACACAGTTTGCATCATTTTCTAAATAAACCGGACAAGCATATTCTGCTAATAGTTCATACCAGGAAACTCCATGGATATAGGGAATGGCACTGAGTCCCTGAATCACACCTGTCTCCAAATCAACTGCACCTGGAATGGAAAGTGAAATTGCTTCTAAGGACTCTGTAGCATGCATAAAATCCTTCATTTGCTCCAGTAAGAGTTGCAAACTCTCAGGAGTAGGCCATTCCTGCCGATTACGCAACTGCTTCTGTCCATCTATGAGAGCTGCCTTAATGCCAGTCCCACCTATATCAAAACATGCAACTACCATATCAATCACCTTTCAATCGTTTTCCAACCACCTGTGTTCGTATTTCTTGAGCCCTCAAAATTCCCATTTCTTCTGAGAGGGGCTGCTCCAGTAAATCTATCCACTCACCATCATCCTGCTCCAAATCAATTGACTCATGGCTTAGATTAAAATAACGAAGCAAAATCTGATCTGAGGCTTCTGCAACTTTTAATGACGTTACAGCTATCCGAGGATTGTCTAAAGCTGGATGTTGCAAACTCTGCCAAACAAGTGGCAGACTACCCGAATGTTTGGTCACCTGTTTTGTGAGGCAGGCTCCTTGAAATGCAAATGCTCTTTGGTAAGAATCATAGCGCTGGTCCAATCTTCCAAGCTCTAAGGCATACTCCACCTGCCAATCTCGCAAACACTGGGCATCCGGGGTTGGAAAATAACCCCAGTCTCCCATTTCTCCAACTGCCCTTAAGAGGGTTAAGGCAATCTTACCCGAATCCAGCACCTCATATTCATGAAGACCCTTACTGGACACGGTATAGAAGAACTGTGAGTCTGCCATACTAATGAAGGTTCGATGGCGTTGGGGATTGGAAGGATTTTCCCACATTTCCAAAGGTTGATTTGGCCGTTTTACCACCTCAAAGATTGAGTCCGCTTCGTGTTCTTCCGCTTGGATTCCTAAATCAAATACCAGTTGCAGCCGATGATCCTTCATTTCATTTTTAAAGTTGGTTTGAAAACGGATTTGCGGATTATCTTGGAATAAAGTCAACCTGGTTTCAAGATACAGCTCCTTAACTTGCTGGTTTCTTTGAGACTTGCGATTTTTAAATTCTACCAGTCTCTGTTGTTCCTCCAAGAGGTCCTCTTCCATACCAAGGGGCAGCCGCAAGCGATGGACCATCCGGGCCTGAGCGTAAGTCTGGTCTTGATGAATCACTTGAAAATCCACCAAGTTTCCCAGCAGAGACTTCTCTCCCTCCGGTGCCTTAAACACATATTCATTTCCGACATCCCCCGAATCCTCAAAACGCATCCAATGTTGGTACCGCTCGCCAGTCCTTTTATCCTCCAAGATCAAGTCCTCATCCGCCAACTCCAATCGATAATAGCGGTTTTCAAGAATTTTTTCATTCTTGTTCTGGGAAGATGTTTCCTTTTTGGGCAAAAGTTGAAAGGTTTGCCAAGAAAAGGGAGCTTGATTGGCTAAAGCAAAACGGACCCGAACCCTGCGAGCAAACTTTGCCGAACGGAAGGCATCTTGGGGTAGGTCATAGGTGAAGGCTACTCCCAAATCCTCAATCTGGGCCTCTAGCTCCTGTCCCTGACTCGTATAAAGTCCCAACGGAGGAAGCTGGATGTCTGCCATGTCTTGGAAATGGGCTTCCAATTGACCATCCCGAAAGTCTGCCGCATCTACGACCAGTTCTACATCCAGAACCTGGGATTGGGTGTAAGCAGTTGGATTTAAAACACTAAAAGCCAACCCTTGCAGGCTCTGACTATCTAGTTTTGACTCCCAACGATCCAAGCTTCGTTGCGCTAAGAATTGGCCAACCTGCTGAACTTTCTGGAGACGAGTCTCCATTTCAGCATGAACGGAGTCAACACTACACCCACAAATACTGTCATGGGGAGCATTTTGTAAGAGCAACTTCCAAGCATAGCGCAATTCGTCCCTTGGAACCTCATCTCCTGTCATCACAACCAAGGGTTCGACCACCTGCTCCAGCAAGTGACTCGCTTGGTCAAAAGCCTGCTTGAGATACATTCGTGAAGAGGCTGTATTGGCTAGAGTGTACCAACCATCTGTTTCCTGACTGGTTAATTCGCCTTTAACCGTCGAAAGATTGGCGGGTAGTTCCGCTCGTACAGCTTCTACGTAGTCTGCTAAAGTCGAATGAACAAAGCGAATCTCAGGATACAATTTCCGAGCCACAGCCAAGGCTTGACTCAGATTTTTCTGGACCGGTTGATGGTCACAACCATTCATCAACAGATACTGTGAGGTTGAAGCGTACTTTCTCACTTCTTCTAATTTTTGCTCCCAAAAAACACGCGCTTCTTCCAAATCTACAGGAATCTCATTGCCATTACTGTACCAATTGGCAAAAAGAATTCCCAAAACAGAGGTGCCATCTGCTCCTTCCCAGATCATCTCTGAATAAGGAGACTGAAAGGCTTCATCGCTAAGAACTTCATTGGCAAAACCTACTGGCTTAACACCACGGCCAAAAAAGGCCACTTCAATACCAGATTGCTGCAAGAGCTGAGGAGCTTGCCCCATGTTCCCAAAGGTGTCAGGAAAATAACCGACTTTAGGAGCCCGCCCCCATTTCTGACTTTCCAAATGTCCGATTAAGCTGTTACGAACATTGGCTTCACTGGAGATTAAAAAATCGTCTTGTAAGATATAGAAAGGACCAACTACCAAACGTCCTTCATCAATGTATCGCTGAAGCCTTTCCCGATTCTGGGGACGAATTTCCAAATAATCATCTAACACAATGGTTTGACCATCTAAATGAAAACTCTTAAATTCTGGGTCACTT
The DNA here is from genome assembly GCF_015831295.1 of Streptococcus sp. NLN64. Taxonomy (NCBI): domain Bacteria; kingdom Bacillati; phylum Bacillota; class Bacilli; order Lactobacillales; family Streptococcaceae; genus Streptococcus; species Streptococcus sp. NLN64. The sequence goes on along the minus strand of NZ_JADXDQ010000034.1, from coordinate 13,919 downwards.
TCAAAGAGCTCCAACAAATCATCGAACAATTCCACCAAGCGCATGCGATGCGCTTCCCAAGGAAGATACCATTCCCGATCCCAATGACTATGTGAAACAATATGCACCGTTTCTCTCATCCGAACGAACCTCCTACTCCACCTGATAATAATCTAAAACCAATTCACAAAACATCATATTAGCCCATGAAAACCATTCTCTTGAATAGAGAGTTGGATTGTCAACATGGAAAGATTCATGCATAAATCCGGTACCACCATCACAGGCAACCATCAGATTTAATAACCTCTCCTTCTCATCTCGGTCCACAGTTGTTAACCCTTGTATAGCCAGGGCAATGGGCCAAATGTAAGACTCAAAAGTATGAGTCGACCCCAGTCCTGAAGCCCATTCACCTTCATAAAAGTAGGGATTTTCAGGACTCAAGATGGTTCTCCGCGTCGCGAGATAGATGGGATGATTCTTGTCACAAAAACCAAGATAAGGTGCAGCTAACAGACTGGGAACATTCGGATCATCCATAATGGACTGATTGCCTAGCCCATCGACCTCATAGGCGAAAATAGGCTCCCCAGCCTTATTTTTTGTGATTCCATAAGCATAAATACCACCGATAATATCTCTAGCTAGGTAGGCTACTTTTTCAGCAAGGGAATTCTGATTTTGACTTGGAAAATCCTCCAAAATCTCTCCCAGATAGCCCAGCACAACCGATGCAAACATATTTGATGGAATTAAATAAGGGTAAACACAGGCATCATCACTTGGCCGAAAACCTGACCAAGTCATCCCAGTATAAGAACAAGCAGGCCCCTGACCGGAACGAGACAAGGTATCTTCTACTCGATCCGTATCCCTTTCAAACCGATACGGAGACTGGTCATGCCTCTGCTCTAAAATCCAAAGGTTGACGATGTTTTCAACCGCCTGATAAAAAGTCTGATTCAAATGACTCGTCTCGCCTGTTACCTTCCAGAATAAATAGGCCAACTGTATCGGATAACAAAGCGAATCGACTTCATACTTGCGCTCCCAAATCCAAGGACTCATCTCAGTCTGATCCAATTGATGCCCCTGCCCATTTGCTTCCTGATTAAAAGCATTGGCATAGGGATCTAAAAGAATAAATTCCATCTGCCTTTGAATTAGACCTGCAATCATCTGACGCAACTTCGGATCCCTCTTGGCTAACCCTAAAAAGGGCTTGACCTGAGCTGTCGAATCCCGCAACCACATAGCTGGAATATCCCCTGTCACGATAAACGTTGTGCCATCCTCCAAAATCCGAATGGTTTTCTCAAGCGTATCACTGTAACAAGACTCAAATACCCGCCCCCAACTTGGATGATCCTTGGTTAGTTCACGAATATCCGCTAACCATTCTTCTAAAATTTCTTTTGTGTAGACCATATTCTTATTCCCCTTTTCATGCACGTCTCTTCTTTCGAATACCGACAATTTCCTATTCTCATTCTATTGAAATATCCATCAAAAACCTATACACAAACTTAACCCATTCCTACACAAATATTGGCTATTGGGAGGAAATGGGACTAGATTTCTTCGAAAAGATTGAATACATGTAAACTTCGATTAAACCTAGCTTTTTGCTAATACCGCTTATCATTTTACGCAAAACCCAAGAATTCTCCACTATTACTCATTTAAATCCATAAAGTTGTATGCGAATGAAGCATTTTCATTCCACACTTTATCATCACAAAACGATCCGAAGAAATCCTAGCTCAATCACAAATAAAATCCCTTTTCGAGATTTTATTTGATTTTTTATCTCAATACGTTATACTATATCTAAAGAGAGGTGAACAAATATGAGTATTTTAGGTAATTCCATAAAAATGATTAGGAAATCAAAAAGACTTACCCAAAAAAATTTAGCAAAACTAACAGGGTTTAAGCAAAACACCATTTCTAATCATGAAAATGGAAAAAGAAATTTAAGTGAGAAAGACATTCATATTTATGCTTCTGCTCTCTCTGTATCTCCGCAAGATCTTTTTGATTCATCCAAAACTAAATCTTCTTCACTCGACCACCCAGATTCAATAAAAAAGCTCAACACTAAGCTCAACAAGGAAAATCATACCAAGTGGATAAACTACGGAAATGAATTGCTTGAAGAACAAAATCAGATGATTAAAGAAGATTTATATGAGTATCAAGTTTACGAAAAACTCTCTGCTGGTACCGGCTCATCTTACTTTAATGATGGAAATTTTGATACCGTTTACTTTGATAAAAAGTTAGACCACGACTTTGCTTCATGGATTTACGGAGACTCCATGGAGCCTCGATTCTTGAATGGTGAGGTTGCTCTTATCAAAGATACCGGTTTCGATTATGATGGAGCAATCTATGCCGTAGAATGGGATGGCCAAACCTATATTAAGAAAGTCGAACGCAAGGAGAACGGTCTCCGTCTTATTTCCCTAAACCCAAAATACATAGATAAGTTTGCCCCATATGATGAAAATCCTAGAATCATCGGGAAAATTGTTGGTAGTTTTCAACCTATTTCAATTTAGACAATCAGTGTGCAAAATATTGGAACCAAAGATTTTACTAGATAGGAGGAAGGAACATCTTGAAACCTAAACTGTCTTTTGATGAATTGATCGAAAAATTTACATCTAAGGGTATCGAGTTAGGCACCTTTAATGAAGAACAAATCAAAGATTATTTAATGACTAGAAGTTATTACTACAAAATTTCTAGCTATAGGAAAAATTATCCGAAATTACCTAATGGTAAATATGATACACTTACATTCGACCATCTTGAGGCTACAGCAAGAATGGATGTTAGATTAAGAGAGTATCTTCTTCATCTTTGTCTAGATGTAGAACATTCTGATTAGAACTCGTTTAATGACTGTATTGACTTTAGACAAACAACAAGATGGATATACAATAATTGAGAGTTTTCAAGATAAATATCCTGATAAATTCAATGAAGTTTTAGCACACTTCAGGAACAGCTCTTATAAAAAAGACATGTTTAAGAAAAGAACCCAAATTTCAGCATGGGTCTTCATGGAGATTATAGATTATGGAACACTAGTCTTATTTTTAGAATTCTGTAAAGGAAAAGTACAGAAGAGCGAGCTAAATCTCTATGAATCTCAACATAAATTCATAAAAAACATTCGAAACTCTTGTGCCCATAACGATGTTTATTTGATAAATCTTTTCCCTCAAGAAGAACGAATAGCTAGACCACAAGCTGCATCAAAAACCTTTTGCATTAACATGGGAATTAATCAATCATTCGTACACTTTCCAAAAATTGGCGATTTAATTAATTTGTTTTATTTACACAAGAAAGTCTGCTCTGATAACTTGAATCAACGAAGGTACAGCGAAGGTAGGTGGCTCGTTGATTATTACACCGAAAACTATACACTATTCCAAAAGTCAGTCTATCTTACCAAGTTTTTTAATTCTATTTTTATAAAAAGCGTTGACTTTTTATCCTCTTAGTGCTATTATTTCATTGAGGAAACAAGGTTTCGCCCTTGGCCCAAAATGGGTTTATGAAAAAGAGTCAATTCAACAGAATTGACTCTTTTTTAGTGACTGATAACCGATGTGCAATGCCTGATCCACGTAAAAAGCTGGCTAGAAAGTTTTACTATGAAAAAGATTACTTTATTAGGAGCCACACTACTTGCAAGTTTCGCACTTGTCGCTTGTTCGCAAAGTAACTCAACGTCTTCTACTGGTTCATCAGAAAAGACTGAGCAAGCTTCTTCTGAGCAAAAAACTGCAAAAAAAGATACTTACAAAATCGGCGAAGAAATTCCGTTTGAGAACGGCGTAAAAATTACTATTAAGAGCGCTGAATGGACAGACGAACGCAATGAATTTGATGAGCCGCAACCTGAGCGAGTTTTAAAAGTAACCTACGATTTATACAATGGTACTGACAAAGACTATTCCATTGGATCTGATTTGGAGTTGTATGTTGATGGCAAAAAGGCTGATGATCATTCAATCGGAACAATCCTAGAAACTGTTTCAGCAGGTAGAACCTTCGAAAACTTCGTTGATGCCTTTGGGGTAAACGGTTCTGGAAAAATGGAATTAGAGGTAAAACAAGGTTTTATCTTCGACAACAACGAGAAAAAGATTGTTGAGCTAGATGTCAAGTAATTAAATAACAAAAACTCCACACTTACCTTCGCCAAAAATTGAGTGTGAGTGTAACTATCGTATAGTAAAAGGTCCAGCAGTTACTGTCGGACCTTTTTCAAATGCTTTTTTTACACCAATCTCAAAAACGCAAATTCTAGACTTGATAATTCAATCAATAAAAAAAATATCCAGTCACATCTTCCGTCACACTCTAATTAGTCGACTAGCAGAAAATAATATCCCTCTCCGTGCAATCATGGATAAAGTTGGACATTCTTATCCAAAAACCACAAACGCCATTTACACTCATGCCACAGAAAATATGAATAACAATCTGATGGCAATTTTAGAAAAATACTAATGTTTCTCCTTTCTTACCCCTTATTCACAATCATATATCAAGGGACACAACTCAACCCCTTGATATATAACGACTTTCAGAAAGGAATGTGCTATACTATTTCTATGATTATCTTATGCTTTTTAATCGCCTATCTTTTAGGGTCGATACCGACTGGTCTTTGGATCGGCCAGTACTTTTTCAATGTTGATTTACGAACCGAAGGCTCTGGAAATACGGGTACTACAAACACCTTCCGCGTTCTTGGCAGACAGGCTGGAATCATTACCTTTCTCGTTGATTTCTTTAAAGGTTCTCTGGCTACCTACCTTCCAATCCTACTCGGACTCCCTGTTTCGCCTATCCTATTTGGGCTAGCCGCAGTTTTGGGGCATGTCTTTCCGATTTTTGCCCAATTTAAGGGTGGGAAAGCCGTTGCAACCAGCGCTGGTGCTGTTTTTGCCTATTCCTTCGGCTTTTTTATCTATATGGCCATTATCTTCTTTGGCGTCCTTTACCTCTTTAGTATGATTTCCCTCTCTAGTATGGCCGCGGCTATTGCCGCCATCCTCGGTGTCCTCATTTTCCCAGCCATTCATTTTATGATTCCCGAATACGACACTGCCTTCACCCTAACCATCATCGGAATTGCACTCCTCATCCTGATCCGCCATCGCTCCAATGTCGTTCGTATCCTGGAACGAAAAGAAAATATTGTCCCTTGGGGCATCAATTTAAGCCAACAGAAGCCTGAAAAGGCTCCCTCAGATAGCGAGAAAGAATAATTCCCCTTTTACAAGCCTAGACCAGCTCAAACCAGCTGGTCTTTTTCTATGCAAAAAACTACCCCGTCTTATAGACCAAGGTAGTTTAACAGTTTTTATAGATTTAAAACTAATTTTTACGACGTTTGCTTTGAACAAGGCCAAGTGTAGCGAGAATACCAAGTCCTAGAACAGCTGCTGCCGCATTGCCTTCTGTTCCTGTATTTGGAAGAGATTTAGCTTCAGAAGCTGATGAACTTGTAGCCTGAACTTTAGCTGGTGCTTGGTAACTTGGATTATGTCCCAAGGATACCAGTTTTGTAGCTGGCTTCTGCTTATCTTGTCCAGCTTGACCTTCTTGTTGGCCTGGTTTATTTAGCTGGCTAGGGTTGGCTGGGTTTAGCGGCTTGCTTGGTTGATTTGGATTCGTTGGATTCGTTGGATTTTCAGGTTGTTCTGGTTTGGTAGGTTCAGTTGGATAAGCCAAATCTTGCCAATTAGAATCTTTTGAAACAGATACAATCCGTGAATTTGGATTCACCACTTCATATTTGCTGAGATCAGCCGTTTTCAAGAAGTTGGCAAAGACTTCATCCATGGATGGTCCTTCTTCACGCGCACCACCGAGCATATCATAACCATCTCCACCTGCTGCTACGAAATCATTGGTAGCTAGGTAGTAAGTTTTTTCCAAATCTAAATCTTGATACTTGCCAGATTCTGGATCCAAAATCTGGATCTTCAAAATACGATCCACAGGTTCGAGGGATGGATCAAAGAAAACACGCGCCCCTGAGACATGAAGGAAGTAGCCACTTGGCTCAAGTAGAGGCAAACCATTTTCATCCAAAATAACATTTCCTTCCGCATCTTTCTGATGAATAGCAGAAATAGAGCGTTTAAACATGTCTTGAATTTGTTGACCCTTAACCGTGATTTGAGAAATCAAGTTCCCGAATGGAAGAACCGCGATGACATCTCCTTTGGTAATGTCTTTATCTTTAGCAATGGTTTCACGGAGTCCACCACCGTTGGTAACAGCTAGGTGACTTGGATGTTGGAATCCAGTTTGCCCGTAAGCATATAGGGCATCTGTTACAGCATTACCCAGGTTGGTTTCACGAACACGGACATTTTCACGTTTACCGTTGAGTTCTACTGTGTTGTTCGCGCGAATGACCACTGCATTATCCGCATCGTAGGCTTCTTTAATGCGGCTAACCACTGCAGCAATCTCTGGATCAGGTTGTTGATCCTTCAAGTCAGCCGCAGAAATCAAACTAGCTTGCCCCAAAAGACTATCTGATTTAAGAACGATTTTACCAATGTTATTGAGATAAGAACCTGTTTGATTATAGGTTACATTTTTGCCATAATTTGTAACATCTGCAACTGTATGGGAATGACCGTCAATCAAAATGATTCGTTTATCCTTCAAGCTCTCATCCTCAGAAAGGACTTGAGCAAGTGTGTCGCCACGCCATTCAACTGGGGTTGTAGCATCCACACCAAGGTGAGCTAAAATGACATAGTTCTTATAGACCTTACCTTCAGCTCGAGCTTCAGATTCAATTTGAGCAATCACATTTTGTACTTCAGTGATTGGCTCAGTAAAGGTCACACCGACCACATTATTTGGGTGAGTTTTGGTTGCAGTTTCGGGTGTGGTTACCCCAATAACGACAAATTCATCTCCATCAATGCCTGGAGTTTTATCAATAATTTTAGAAGCCTTGAAAAGACGGGCTCCGTTAACATATGTATTGGCAGAAAGGATTGGGAAGGTAAGCATTTTCTCATACTTACGTAATTGATCCAAACCAAAGTCAAATTCATGGTTCCCCACGGCAATGGCATCATAGCCAACCATGTTAAGGATTTTCAAACGTTCCTCACCCTTGCTGGAGTTGGAAATTGGAAGCCCTTGAAAAGCATCTCCTGCGTCAACCACTAAGGTTGGTTGCTTTTGTTTTTCTTCTTTGATTACAGCTGCAGCCTTGGCATCCCCAATAACATTCCGGTCTTCTACAATCCGGCCGTGAACATCATTGGTATGAAGAATCACTAAATCTTTGGACTCTTGGGCAGCCTCAGGATCAAGACTAGCTGCACGTGGTGCCACTTCCGCATTTGCAGCAGCTGCACCAGAGTCAGCTGGGGTCACTTCTGGTACCTCAACTACTGGTGGCTGACTAGCCAAGGTTTCTGCGGTAACGGCAGGTTGTTCAGCAGCAGGATTTTGAACCTGATTAACGGTTTCGGCGGTAGCAGCAGGTTGTTCTGTGCTTACTTCTTCAGCCGCAACTCCTGTGGAGAGGAAGAATGGAGCCAAGAGGCCGGCAGATACAAGTGGGAGCAATGATTCTTTTTTCATTGGTACAATCCTTTCCTTTTACTGAAAACATTATAGCACAAGAAGGAGAAAAATCCGAACAAAATCAGAAAAATTTTTAGCAAAAAATACAAAGGTTCGGAAATTGCGAACAAATAAGGCGCAGAATGTGTTTTCTGCGCCTTATTTGTAAAATTGAACTGACCAATCCTGAAGATGATCGCCTTTATAGGCCATCTTAGCTGAGAACAGCGGTTTTTCTTCCAGAATCCACTTGAGAAAGAGGTGATCCCCTTCCCAACTTGGTTTCAAAAGTACTTCATCAAAAGGAACCCAAGCCAAACTGCCCTCCGGACTCTCAATTTGCGTCCCCGAAAAATCTTGGATCCGGTAAACATAAGTATACCAATCTGTACCAGGTGTAAAAGCAGGAAAGGTAATCAGACCAACCAGATCCATGTCCCCGACGAGATAGCCCGTCTCTTCAAAGACCTCCCGCTTGGCACAGTCTTCCGGACTCTCACCAGCCTCGACCTTACCACCGACCCCAATCCACTTCCCTTCATGGACATCATTTGGTTTCTTGTTCCGGTGAAGAAGCAAAAACTCCTTCCCATTATCCAAATAACAAATCGTCGCCAGCTGCTGCTTCATGGTTTTCCTCCTAACCAATCAATCGGTTTTTCTAAGAATGCATTTGCTTTGGAAAAAGGCCGACTTCCAAAGAAACCTCGGTAGGCCGACAGAGGACTCGGATGGGCTGATTCCAAAATCATATGTCCCGGCCCAATAAGGGACTTTTTCTTTTGTGCAAACTTGCCCCAGAGAATAAAAACGATGGGTTCTGTTTTCCTACCCAAGAGGGAAATCACAGCATCCGTCAAGACTTCCCAGATACGCCCTTGATGACTGTTGGCCTGACCAGCCTCTACCGTCAGAACAGAATTCAACAAGAGCACCCCTGACTGAGCCCAATCGGACAAATCCGTCTCTGATCTCGAGCCGATGTCCGACTCTAACTCTTTAAAAATATTCCGAAGGGAGGGAGGAGCCGGTACGCCAGTCGGAACAGAAAAACTCAAACCATCCGCCTGTCCCTCCCCATGGTAGGGATCTTGTCCCAAAATCACCACTCGCGTCTGAGCCAAGCTGGAATATTCAAAGGCTCGAAAGACATCTTGCCTTGCTGGAAACACAAGTCCCTTTTCATATACTTCCTCCATAAAAGCCTCTACTTGCTCAAAATAAGCACTTCCTAACTCAGCTTGCAGAGCCGGGTACCAGTCAGTCTCTTTAAATCTTTCCATGCTTGTCATCCCGTATCCAACCTAGACTCGATAAAGCTAAAATTTGTGGTAAAAATTGAATTAAATAACGCGTTTTGCCGCCCTCGAAAACCTGAAGAAACAGGAAACCACCTAAAACTGCTAACATGACAAATTGTAAATCGGTGCGCTCACCCGCATAACGCCTACTAGCTCGGACAATACCCCAAGCTAGAGCAAGCCAAACTACCTGTTTGACCCAAGCATAAACTCCAAACTCGGGGCGGTCAAATGAAATAAAGTGGCGACGAATCCAAGTAAAGAAGGGCTGTGAGCCTACCTCTTCATAAAGTGGAGAGATATAAGGTGTTTTTTCGCGCTCAACATCCTCGTAGTAAATCCAGTTAAGGGTTCCACTTCGGACCGTCTGACTTTGTTTGTAAACAGTATGCTCCGTAAAGGTCCAGAAATTATACTCCCGGATGCGACGTAGAATTTCCTTTTTGACATTCTCTTCCGCAAACATTCCGTTGTTATACTCCCCTCGCACCTCCGGATCTAAATAAGCTAGCAAGCCTTCTTTCATATCTTCTTGGTCTGTCCCCGAGTAAGTCAAGCCCAGATTCACAAAGAGGAGGGGCGTTTTGGCCAAGCCGTCACCTTCCACCAAGATGACCTCAGTTTGCTGGTCCATGGCGCGCTGTAGAGGGACATGGACAACCGCAAAACTCAGACTAAAAAGGCTTAAGCCCAAGAGCAGCTTTCGCCAATCTTTGGTGAAAAAGAGAATTAAAAAGAGGGCTAAAACAGTCACCAACACGGTTGGACGTAATAGATAGGCTAGAGCCGTCACCAAACCCAATTGCAGTGCCATCCGCTTGGTTCGACTGGACTTGAGTAGGCCCATAGCAAAGAAAAATTGCAGGCTAATGAAGGGAAAGGCCAACATATCCGTATACATCGCCATAAAAAATGGTGAAGCCACCAGAAGAGCTGTGTAAAAGAGGAAGACCAAATCTGCCCGCTTACGTCCCCAGAAAGTCTCGGTTCCCTTAAACAAAATCAGAGCTGAGAGATTGGTAGCAAGGATATTGATTCCCTGCATCACCCAAAGGGCCGCTGGACCCAGCAGATTATAGAACCAGCGCTCATAGAGAAAAAGGGGCAGGTTGTTAGGATTTCGAGTCAGGTAACTGGCAATCGACAAGGGCTTAGATAGTTTGAAGGCTCCCAAGAAAACAACTGCTGCATCCCTTCGAATTAAGAGTTGAGCCGATAAAAGCAATAAAATCTGAAATACGGTCAGAACACCAATGACTACTAGTTTGTGGCGACAGAGAAAATCGTAGATTCGTTTCCAGAATGAAGGCTTACGATAAATCCAAAAACCTAACCCCAGTGCCGCTGGAAAAGTCAGCCACCAAGGTTGACCCAGTGCCAAAAATGCGACCAAGACCCAGTGCAAACTCAAAACCAAGAGTACAACCTGTAAAATTTTAGTTAATATTCCATATAGTTTGGTCAAAAAAACATCTCCTTACTATGCACAGATATACTTTAAGGCTGGGCATGGCCCAGCCTCTTCGCATTACTTAGGTCAATTTCGCAGCAATTTCTTCCGCAAAATTCTCAAGATTTTCAATATCTTCATCTTCAGCTGCTAAGTCAACTTTGACATTTTCTGCAATCTTTTCAGCACCAATTTCAGAGAATACTTGGTCAAAGTCATCTACAGCCTTACAGAATTCATCATAGAAGGTATCTCCAGAGCCAATTACACCGTAGTATTTTCCTTCTAAATGAATCTCTTTCAAGTCCTCATAGAAGTCAACGATTTCGTCTGGTAATTCACCGTCACCATAGGTGTAAGATGCCACAATAGCCACATCCGCTTCAAGAAAATCCTCAGCCTCTACAGTGGTACATTCATCTACATCGACTTCCAAACCCAAATCACGTAGTTTATCTGCGACGATATCCGCAATTTCTTCAGTATTTCCTGTCATACTTGCGTAGACAATTTTAGCTAATGTCATTTTAGCCTCCTAAATAATTGTTCGCCTTCAATTATAACACAAACCATACCCGAAAGTTTGCATTGACCTGCCCTTATGATAAAATGGAAAAAAAGCAAAAAGGATACAACATGGAAGAAATTTTTGAACAATTACTAGAAAAGATTCGCCAATACGACAAAATCATCATCCACCGGCATGTACGCCCTGACCTGGATGCGATTGGGAGCCAGGTAGGACTCCAAAATCTTCTCCTCCTCAACTATCCAGAAAAAAAAGTGCTCGTCACAGGCTACGATGAACCAAACCTCCATTGGTTAGCCGGTATGAACTACGTATCCGACCAAGACTACCAAGACGCTCTGGTTATTGTCTGTGATACCGCCAATCGCGAACGAATCGACGACCAGCGCTACCAAAACGGACGCGAATTAATCAAAATTGACCACCACCCAAACGATACCCCTTACGGAGACATCAGCTGGGTTGACCCACAAGCCTCCTCAACCAGTGAAATGATCACTCGGTTTTCTCGTGAAGCCAATCTTCTTATGGATGTTCAAACAGCCCGCCTACTCTATGCAGGCATCGTTGGAGATACAGGTCGTTTCCTTTTCCCATCCACAACCACCATCACCTTCGAGATGGCAGCCTATCTCCGTCAATTCCCTATTGACTTCAGCAGTCTCTCACGCGAAATGGACACTATCAGTCTTGCAGTTGCAAAATTACAAGGATTTGTCTACGACAACCTTGAAATGGATGGGAATGGTGCAGCACGTGTCATCATTACCCAAGAAGACCTCAATCGCTTTGGCCTTAAAGAGTCTGATAGCTCAGCTATTGTCGGTGCACCCGGTCGTATAAAAAATGTCAAAGCCTGGGGAGTCTTCGTCGAACAAGAAGATGGTAGCTACCGAGTCCGTCTCCGTTCCAAAACTATTCCTATCAATGACATTGCCAAAAACCACTCCGGTGGTGGCCACCCCCTTGCAAGCGGTGCAAACTCCGCCTCTTCCACAGAAAACGACCAAATCTACCAAGAAATTCAGGATTTGCTGAAAAAAACAGAGAAATAAGGCAAAAAAACTTGCCAAATACCTGGTCATTTGGTAAACTAGTTCAGTAATAATCTATGGCTCGCAAAGAGACCATGGCAGAAAGGATTTTTAAAAAAATGAAAAAAGATATCCATCCAGAATATCGCCCTGTTGTCTTCATGGACACATCTACTGGTTACAAGTTCCTTAGCGGTTCAACAAAGAACTCTAACGAAACTGTTGAATTTGAAGGTGAAACTTACCCAATGATCCGTGTCGAAATCTCATCAGATTCACACCCATTCTACACTGGACGTCAAAAGTTCACCCAAGCAGATGGACGTGTGGACCGTTTCAACAAAAAGTACGGTCTCAAATAAGAAACCGTATCAATTGCTCAAAACTGTTGATAGTAAACCATTTCCGAAAGATTGGAAATGGTTTTTTTCTTTTGTGATTGCCACATTATTAACTTCTCACAAAATCTTCAAATGTCTGAGCTGTTTTCTCCTTCCTCTGCTTATCTGTTACCTGTTACCTTAAAACTGTACCAATAAATGAGTATGTAAATATATTTGTTCCAAATCATATGTAATAAAGTAATAGCCCTGCTTGGTTAATAAAGCAGGGCTATTTTTAATCTCTAAGCAATTCAATTACTGCATTTATCTTGCGTTGTTGTTCGTCAACAGGTAATTCAGAAATAACTTCCAGTAGTGCCTCTAACTCTGGAGTTTGAGCATGAATATTGAATTCAAAGAACTCACTATACGTCACATTTAAAGCATCTAACAATTGCTCTAAAGTCTCTAATCTTGCTGAATGTCTGTAATTTTCTAATTTATTCACATATTTAACATCTAGCTGTGAGGACTCTGATAGCTTCTCTTGTGTTAACCCTCTCTCTTTACGTAAAACTTTAATTCTATCTGCTACAAATTGAGACAAAGTTTTTTTATTATTCATCTGACTATCCTTTTCTTGTCTTTCAGAATAACACTAAATTCAAGATGCACACACCTAAAAATATAGAACTTTCTTTATAAAAAGTTCTATAAAAAGAACTTTTTGGTATAATAGATACATTACTAAAAAGTAATTATTTCTTATTCCCCTAAAAGCACAAGTTATTCTTAATAGAACATTTGCCATAATTGCCAAACATTAGAATTTCTATGAATCGGGGGAATAAAGTAAATTTAAGATTAAGGAGATTTTATGAAAAAACTAGCCAAAATTACTCTACTTTCAACTGCACTACTTACTATTTTAATTGGATGTAGTAATAAATCTAGCGAGAAAACAACTACAACTTCAGAAACAGTTAAAACAACACAATCTTCAGAAGAAAAACCTGAAACTGTTTCCTTTTTTGCTGATGGAGTATATAAAGTTGGTACTGATATTAAACCTGGTAGATACTATGTTGTACTCACTGAAATACAATCCAATAATTCAGAGGCTTATATCAGTTTTTATTATGGAACGGATGTTAACAACTATAAAGATTATGAGCATGAATCTTTGAAAATTGTTGGGAAACCTTATAAGTTAGATTTACAAGAAGGAATGGAACTAAAATTTGAAAGCGTATATGAAATTTCTAGTTGGAATGTCTCTTTCTTTACCGATGAAGATTATAAGGAGTACCAATCATCTGAAAAAAAGTAGTTGAAGCTAGTACACAAACGTCTACTAGCTCAAACTCATCGACTATCTCAAGTACAGAAACAAGCATACCTAGTGAAATTTCAATTACTCCAGATGAATTACTGACAAAAGCAAATTTTGGAGGACTAAAAGATGGAGAAGTTTATAAATTTACCGCTCAACCAATTTGGCAAGATATTTGGGGAATGAATGCGGATAATACAAAATACTTATACTTGATTAGTTTCAAAATCTGAAATATAATAGTATTATGATTTTTACACCAGAACACATTAACGAATTAGAAACAGCCCTAAAAGATAAATCACTAGCTTCTTTTCATAAACGTATCCAAGCCG
>NZ_JADXDQ010000033.1:0-21538 GCF_015831295.1 Streptococcus sp. NLN64 | reverse complement strand
AAAGGGGAAATCCTTTTTTGTCTAGTCGAATGTTTCACCCAATGGGTGAAAAGCAGAACCTTCCAGAAACCCTGTGATCAATACGGTTTCTGGAAGGTTTTTAAGTTAGGTATGAATAATTGGGGTTAGAATTAGATATCAACTCCCACAAATGGAAAAATAGCCACACGCTATCGATGAAGGCTACCCCTTCTTCAGCTTCGGTGATGCCATGTTTATTCATTGAAATTAAAAAAACTCTATACCCTAAGATGGGGCATAGAGTTTTTTTAGAGACCTAAAGAGTAGAACTAGTTAATTTTCATGCAAAGAAGAGAGAGGGGGCTTCAAGAAATATATTCACGTTTTACAGAGTTTAACTTCTGTAGATGGATCATAATGAAAATTAGTGATACAATGCCTGCATAGAAAACCAGCAAACCAGCTTTTCTGATGTTATTTATTTCTGCAAGCAATTTCTAAAGAACAGACTCACTTCTTCTAAATTAAAAACTTACATAAAGAAACATTTATCAAACATCCGTCCAGGTCGGACGTTTGAAAGGCGACTGAAAAATCAATCAGTAATTAGCTTCACCTATAGAGAGTATCAAAACTTTTAAAAAGGGCTTAAAAACCTTCATTTGGCATACACAAAAAAGATCACTTTAGAAAGTCAGATATCATTTTGAACTCCAAAGTGGTCTAATTTTAGATTCTAGGTCTTAACTTAATGACATTGTCAATTTTCTAATGATTTTTCTTTATCATAGGAGGTTTCATATTCCCTGACTATGATAGAAGGAATGGTCATTTCATTGCCCATTACAGTTTCATATGTATAAAGACCTTTGTTATAACCGTATATTGTTACTGTGTCATTTTCGGCGACTACTTTACTATAAACATCATTATCAATCTCAGCCCAAATAATTTTATTATAATCACCTTCCACAGCAACTCGTAATACAGTATATGAATTTGTACTTTGAACCTGAGCGACTTTACCAGTTACTTTTATTTTTTTGTCTATTTCTAAATCATCATGATTCCATGCATCAAAATTAACCTCTTCAAATTGACTTGGGAAAAATGCTCCATAATTCTCAAATGCAACATCAGAATTTAATCCAGCCGATGAATAATTGAGTGAAGAGACGACTAATGTCACAAGACTAACAATTAGAATAATTGCTGTATTTCGTCTATATTTTTTTAGACCTAACTTATTAAACAAACTTAATATTAAGACAATAATGGTAACTACAAAGCTAAAAAAAGATACTAAAATTACTAAATCTATAACTCTCACCATATTTGTTCTCCATTACTTTGAATAAACCAATAATTGACCATTTTTAGTAAATCATACTCAGGGCAGCAATTAAGAACACTAATTCAACAGCGCCCAAACCGACTAAAAAGTATCCAAATGTTTTGTCATGTTTATTTATCAATAATATTCCCATAACAAGCGCTAATGGGACAAATACGATTCCTAAAAAGAAATTACCTAAAAGCAATGAGATTGAACCAATAATACGAAACATTTGAACTTGTGTATCAAGACCTAAGCCATCCTTACTATTCTCATCTGAAATAGTTTTTGGCGTACCACCTTTCAATCGGTTTATGTAATATTTATCATTATCAGTGTACACTTCTACTTCCTCACCTAATTCAGGCAGAAAATCAAAATATTCTCTTGTGATCTCTAAAATCGAACCATCTGGTTTCCCAAGAACGATCGTTGTTCCTTTGTCCCTCACCACTTTGTAAGTGTTCATAAAATCTCCTACCTACTTTACTAATTTTTTAGTCTGATTCAAAAATTGATTTTACTTTTTCAAGTGTGAACTCATAAAAAATATTGGTTATATCAATACTTTTGTATCCATAGAGTTTTTATGAGATAAGTAGGTATGTGTCAACATGCCTACTTATCTGCTATAACGTAGTGTAGCAGCATTTTATGATATTTTTTGTTTTAAGTGATTTTATTGGATTCTATTTCTTTTTTCATAATCAACATTCCTTAATTTCATTCAATAACTTCATGGTTCAGATAATATTTTCCTTCCAAAACTCCATCTGTGATTTCACGTGGCACCCCATGACTGCCAGAGATCATGACATCAGCAACACTAAGACCTTTTCCACCCTCTTTCCATCCACCTTCCAATTGATGGGCTGTTAGCGCACCCCCTATAAAAATTATCAGGAAATTTAGACAAATCGGCCACCTTGATTTCTTTCTATCTAAATCCGAACAGAGGAACAAATAGGTCGTCAATTAGACTTTTACTTCGTGGATACGGAAATCATTAAAAAGCATTCTTAATCTACTCAAATGGATCAAGGATAGTGAACAAACTAATCTATTCCTGTAAAGTTTAGCATTTAATTTCACTATCCGGTGGGTACTTCTCTAACCTATTCTTCTTATACCTAAATACTAAAAAAGAGACTGGAACAGACATCTTTATGCCTGTCTCAGACTCTTTTTTCTTCTTTGTCGTTATTTTGCAGCTGCGTAGAGCTCTGATACTTTATTCCAGTTAACCACATTCCAGAAGGCTTTGATGTAGTCTGGGCGAAGGTTACGATAGCTTACATAATAAGCGTGCTCCCATACGTCCAAGCCTAAAAGTGGTTCTTGACCATTGGATACTGGGTTGTCTTGGTTAGGTGTAGAGACAACTTCCAATTTTCCTTCAGCGTTGAGCACCAACCAAGCCCAGCCTGAACCAAAGCGGGTTGCTGCTGCAGCGGCGAAGGCTTCTTTGAAGGCATCCATGGAACCAAAGGTTGCTTCAATGGCTGCTGCTAAATCCGCAGATGGAGCTGTAGCTTCTGGTGTCATCATTTCCCAGAAAAGGGAGTGATTGACATGACCACCACCGTTATTGATGACAGCCTGACGAATATCAGCAGGGATAGACTCAACATCTTTCAAGAGATCTAGAATATCTGCTGTCACTTCAGGGTGTTTTTCCAAGGCAGCGTTTAGATTGTTAACGTAAGCTTGGTGGTGCTTATCATGGTGCAAGTGCATGGTTTCTTCATCAATATGTGGTGCTAAAGCATCGTATGCATATGGTAATTCAGGTACTGTATAGGTCATACTCAATTTTACCTCTTTCTTTTTTCCTTAGTTCCATCATACTTCAAAAACGCTGTTATTTCAATTTTCCTGCTCGAGACCTTGCACCATCTCAATCATCAACAGATCCATCAAATAGGCCTTGTCATACAATCCCGTTTTCATATCATAATCCGTTTGAATCATTTTTTCATAGATCTTGCGTAGATAGCTGGTTGGGAGTGCTTGGCTATCTCTTTGGGCAAATCGAACTCGGTAAGGATTGTAACTAATCCCCGTCAATTTTTTCAATTCAGCCACCAGGTTGGCTTCAGTAGAGGGACTGAGGAACCGCACATAGAGAAAGAGGCGAAAATGGCTGAGTAATAGCGCAAGGATTTGGATATCATCTTTGCCCTGGAGCCGTAAATCCGCCATTAAAGACCTGGCTGCCTCCAACTTCCCCTGTAAAAGAAGACTAGAGAGATCAAAAAGATTGTCCTGTAAGGTTTTGGGGAGTAGCTGTCGCAGTTCTTCAACCGTCAAAGTAGCTAGATTGCCGTAGTCTTCCAGAAAGGCTAAGTTTTGACGAAGCAGGCTAACATTCAACATAGACTTCTCCAGCAAGACATCCTGTAAATCTGCCCCTAGCTTCCAACCTCGATTTCTTAACTCTTCCTGTAAAAAGGAACGAAAATCCTTCTCTTTGAGCTCTTTGGTTTCTAATAATAGGGCTTGGCGTTTGAGCAATTTAACCAAACGACGTTTTCCATCCAGCTTGCCTTCCGCAAAAATAAGAACCTTGGTATCAGCACTTGGATTCTGCACATAATCTTCAAAACGCTTGAGATCCTCATCTGACAAATAACGCTTCCGCCCCGTCGTCAAATCCAGAAAAGAATCCAAGACTACCCACTTATTTTCTGCAAAAAAAGGCAGACTTTCCAACTCTTCCTGAACCTGTACATAAGGAGTTTCCCGCATATCCAAGCGGCTCATACTTAAATCAGCTGGATCAAAGCCAATTTTACGGAGTACTTCTTCCTTTAGTAAAGAAAACTGCCCCACATCTTCTCCAGCAACAACAGTTAAAGCTGGAAAATCCCCTGCTGTCATTTTTTCTACTTGTCGAATCGCTGTCATGCTTCCCCCTTTTCTTCTATTCTAGCAAAAATTCCTGTTTCAGCCTATTTGAAATTTTTTAAAAAAACCTTGTGAAAAACTTTACAAACAATCTCGAATGCGCTATAATAATAAATGTGAAATACTTAACAAAGATTAGGAGAGTAGTATGACTGAAAAAACTATCACAAAAGAAGAAAAAGAACAACTAGCTCAAACTCATGTCGATGACTTGGTTTCTAAGGGATTGATTGCCCTTGAGGAAATGCGTAAGCTCAATCAAGAAGAGGTTGATTATATTGTGGCTAAAGCCTCTGTTGCAGCTTTAGACGCACATGGCACTTTGGCCATGCATGCCTACGAAGAAACAGGTCGCGGTGTTTTTGAAGACAAGGCAACTAAAAATCTTTTTGCTTGCGAGCACGTGGTTAACAACATGCGCCATACTAAAACCGTCGGAGTTATCGAAGAAGACGACGTTACTGGTCTTACCTTAATTGCTGAACCAGTTGGGGTTATCTGCGGAATCACACCGACCACGAACCCAACTTCAACAGCAATTTTCAAATCATTGATTTCTTTGAAGACTCGGAATCCAATCATCTTTGCCTTCCACCCTTCCGCACAAGAATCATCTGCACATGCAGCTCGTATCGTTCGAGATGCCGCTATCGCAGCGGGTGCTCCTGAAAACTGTATTCAATGGATTGAACAACCATCCATGGAAGCAACTGCAGCCCTTATGAACCATGCCGGAATTGCTACGATTCTAGCAACTGGTGGAAATGCCATGGTACGTGCTGCCTACTCTTGTGGAAAACCAGCCTTAGGAGTTGGTGCTGGAAATGTGCCAGCCTACGTTGAAAAAACTGCAAATATTCGCCAAGCCGCACACGACATCGTTATGTCTAAATCTTTCGATAATGGAATGGTCTGTGCATCCGAACAAGCAGTGATCATTGACAAAGAAATTTATGAAGAGTTTAGTGACGAATTCAAATCCTACCACACCTATTTTGTAAACAAAAAAGAAAAAGCTCTTCTCGAAGAATTCTGCTTCGGAGCTAAAGCAAATGGGAAGAACTGTGCCCTTGCCAAATTGAATCCGAATATCGTTGGGAAACCAGCGGCTTGGATTGCTGAACAAGCTGGCTTCTCCGTTCCAGAAGGCACCAATATCTTAGCTGCTGAAGTCTCACAAGTCGGTCCAAAAGAACCCTTGACTCGCGAAAAACTTTCTCCAGTTATTGCTGTTTTAAAAGCAGATTCTCGTGAAGATGGCCTAGACAAAGCTCGTCAAATGGTGGAATTCGATGGACTTGGACACTCCGCTGCCATCCATACCGAAGATGCTGAACTTGCCAAGGACTTTGGTAACTTGGTTAAAGCTATTCGGGTTATCTGGAACTCACCATCCACCTTCGGCGGTATTGGAGATGTATACAATTCCTTCCTACCATCTCTCACTCTTGGATGCGGTTCTTATGGACGTAACTCAATTGGTGACAACGTAAGTGCTATCAATCTCTTAAACATCAAAAAAGTAGGAAGACGTAGAAATAATATGCAATGGTTTAAAGTTCCCTCCAAAACATACTTTGAACGCGACTCCATCCAATATCTCCAAAAATGCCGTGATGTAGAACGCGTTATGATTGTAACAGATCCTTCAATGGTAGAATTAGGATTCCTCGATCGTATACTTGAACAACTCCATCTCCGTCGGAACAAAATTGTTTACCAAATTTTTGCCGATATTGAACCAGATCCAGACATCACAACCGTCTACAAGGGAACCGAGATGATGCGGACTTTCAACCCTGATACCATCATTGCACTTGGGGGGGGATCCGCAATGGATGCTGCCAAGGTCATGTGGCTCTTTTATGAGCAACCAGAAGTTGATTTCCATGACTTGATTCAAAAATTTATGGACATCCGCAAACGGGCCTTCAAGTTTCCTGAGCTTGGCAAGAAAACAAAATTCATTGCTATCCCAACTACTTCTGGTACCGGTTCTGAGGTTACTCCATTTGCTGTTATCTCAGACAAAGCCAATAACCGTAAATACCCAATTGCAGACTACTCACTCACACCAACTGTCGCCATCGTTGACCCAGCCTTGGTTATGACTGTTCCAGCTCACGTCACTGCCGACACCGGTATGGATGTTCTAACCCATGCAACCGAAGCCTATGTTTCAACTGTTGCCAATGACTATACAGATGGATTAGCCCTTCAAGCCATTCGATTGGTCTTTGAAAACTTGGAAAATTCTGTGAAGAATGCCGACTTTGTTTCTCGTGAAAAAATGCATAATGCTTCAACCATGGCGGGAATGGCTTTTGCCAACGCATTCCTCGGTATCTCTCACTCCATCGCTCATAAATTGGGAGCTCAGTTCCACACTGTTCACGGACGAACCAACGCAATCCTCTTGCCATACGTGATTCGCTACAACGGTACACGTCCCGCCAAAACAGCAACCTGGCCAAAATACAACTACTACAAGGCTGATGAAAAATACCAAGACATCGCCCGCATGCTTGGTCTACCATGTTCTACTCCAGAAGAAGCTGTCGCAGCTTATGCACAGGCTGTTTATGACCTCGGTGAACGCGTTGGTATTGAGATGAACCTCAAAGCACAGGGAGTCGACGAGCAAGAACTCAAAAAACACTCTCGTGATCTTGCCCTACTAGCTTACGAAGATCAATGTACCCCAGCCAACCCACGCCTGGCTCTTGTAGAGCATATGCAAGAAATTATCGAAGACGCTTACTACGGCTATAAAGAACGCCCAGGACGCATCAAATAATACTCATTAAATTTCAAATTCTGACGTTGTCAAGTCTCTTCGGTGAACTTATTGATTGCGTGCTTTGCACGCCTTATCGATAATATTCAACAGGTCTCCCAGACCTGTTGAACAACCTTCATCGGCTTTCCTAGTCATCTCTTTGAAATTTCTCGAGTATGCTGATTTCGTATATAGTCTAATATAAAACTGATAAACAGACCGGCATCAGCCGGTCTGTTTTCATCTTCTTATATATACAAAAATATCCTCCAAAACCTTTAATTTGGAGGATTATCCATATTTAGTCTAGATTGTTAATGCCATTCATCAGAAAGCCCTGACATGATTAGATTTTAAATGTATCACTAAATCCAATTCTCTTTCTGAGCTATAATCAGAGCATCCGTTCGGTTGTTAGCTCCAAGTTTTGTCATCAAACTCGTCACATAGTTTCGAACGGTACCATTAGAGAGATAGAGTTCCTGAGCTATCTCTTGATTGGACAAGCCACGAGCTATCCCTTTTAAAACTTGAATTTCACGAGGACTGAGAGGATTGGTCGAATGCGTCATTTCTTCCATCAACTCTGGAGAATACTCCTTTTGCCCTTGTAAAACCTTGCGGATCGTCACCATTAGGTCTGAAATCGAACGTTCTTTTAGCACATAGGCATCCACCTCTGCTGTCAAAGCCCTTTTGAAATAACCAGTTCTCCGAAAAGTCGTTACAATAATCACGCGCACCTCTTGATGTTCACGAATCCATTCTAAAACTTCCAATCCCGTTACATAAGGCATTTCAATATCTAAAATAGCAACATCTACTTCTTTTTGCAGGAGTAAATCAATGGCTTCCCGACCATCCTTGGCAGCATATACCTGTTCAACTTCATCTTCTAAAAGCAATAACTGACACAGGGCATCCCGCAACATAGATTGGTCTTCTGCTACTAATAATTTCATGGTTACTCCTTTCTAAAAGGTAGACTCAGACGGACTAGGGTTGGACGACTGGGTGATTCGATGGTCACTTGGCCATGAATCAATGACAAGCGATTGCGCAAAGAGACAAGTTCCGTAGTCGTCTGATTCAAAAAGCCCTTGCCATCATCTTCCATTTCGACTAACATCTGATCTCCTAAGTTTTTAAATCGTAAACAAGCATGGTCAGCCTCCGCATGTTTAATGACATTATTGGCTAACTCCCTTACCATCATGGTGAGATTGGATTGGAGAACTGGTGATAAATTCGACACCTCCAATTCTTTTTGGACTTGTAAATCGATCCCTGCCATTTCAAACACTTCTTGCAATTGCAGTAGTTCTTCTTCCAAACTCCGATACTTCAATTGATTGACAATGTTCCTGACATCCATCATACTCTTTCGACTCGTAGCCTGCAAATCCTCTAATTCTTGTTGGACCGCCGACAAATTCCCTTTTTCCAATTGCTTTAACCCCAACTCTGCTTTTATGGCCATAGTCGCAAAAACATGCCCCAAACTATCATGAAGATCTTGCCCAATGCGATTTCGTTCGTTTTCCCCAATAAGAAGGTTAATGGAGGCATTCTGTTCCTGCAACTGCTTTTCCATTTTTTCTTTTGCCATTTCCTGACGACCACCATAAAACATAAACAAAGCAAAAGAATGAAGAACAAACATAAAGACCACAGTCTCCCAAGTAAAAGGCCCTAGAATAGCCCACCCTAAACAAATAGCTAGAGCCAAGATATAGGAAATAGTTCGAAAAGTCCAACGATCTTCCGTATAATGCCAGGATAATAAATTTGAGAGATTAAAGAGAAACAAAGAAAACTGTAAGTTTCTTTCTAAGGACATATACAGAATATAGACCAGCATATAAAACCAAGCGACTTTTTCATACAAGGGATTTCGAGTATAAAGCAAGGAAATATAGAAGGCACCAAACAAAAGAGACGATCCAACTATAACAGGAAAATCTACATCGCCCCATGCATATGCAATGGGAAAAATGAGAAAAATAAGCCCAATAAAATACATCGGATTGACTTTTCGCTTTTCAAACATCCTAATTCCCCTCTTTCTTCTGTTTACTATATTGTACTATAGCTAGGAAGATAAAGGTATAGATCGCAACAAATGCTAAAGATTTCCAGTTCAAACGGGAATTTTCTACGAAACTAAGAACAGCTTGATTGACATGATAGCCTGGGGTATATTTGCAAATTCTCTGAACCCATTCTGGAAACACCGAAATTGGCATCCAAGATCCTCCCAAAATAGCTAGGATGAAAAAGCATATATTGGCCACCACGGACATGGATTGTTCTGATGGTAAGAAACCTATTAAAAGTCCAATTGCTAAATAAACAATTGACGTTAGTATTAGCAAGAAAGCCGCACCTCCCCATTCCCAAGGAGACATCGAAACACCCCGTACCAAAGCTCCCACTGAGAACACTAATAGAATGGACACCAAGTAGGTTAGAAAAACCCGATAGATTTTAGACAGGTAATAACGAGAGCTTGAAATCGGTGAATAGCGAAGAAAATCTGTCCAGTGATTTTTTCGATCCTCATGTAGCATCAAAGGAAAAGTAAACAAGGCAAAACTAGACATGGAAAACGAGGTCATTGTCAACATGTAGTTTCGAACGAAAACTGCTTGAACCTTGGGATCTCCGAAATCAATAGTTGAGGAGAAAATTAGAAAGAAAATGAGTGGCATACCAACACCTAGTGCAAAAATCCACATACTACGCACCTGTTTCAAGCTTTCAATTTTTAATAAGGCTTTCATCGCTTCTCCTCCTTGGTTTGCTCAAATAAAATATCTAACAAACTCTTATTCTGAATTTGAACATCTGTAATGCTACAACCTTGGGCTGATAGCTCCTCCCAGACTTCCTCAATATTTTGAGTCTTAAAGTTCACATTCTCTCCCTTATCCTCTACTTCATAGTAGAGATGAGGAGATAGAGTACTCATCCAATTTCTTGCTAAGGTTACAACCTTGACCTGCTCTTCACTTCTCATCAATTCTGGTTTTGTGTCCCGCAACAGTTTTCCCTGATGAATCAAAAGAATCCGATCCGCAGTATGCTCCACCTCTTCAATATAATGACTCGAATAAAAAATGGTCAGCCCCTGAGCCTTTAACTCCTCCACAATTTCCCAGAAACGCTTCCGAGTACTGGTATCCATACCCGCAGTCGGCTCATCCAAGAACAAGACCTTGGGTTTTCCAACCAAACAAAGCACAAAAGCCAGAAGTCGTCGTTGTCCACCCGATAATTTTTGAGTTAATAAATTTTTTTGCTCTTGGGAAAACTGTAAAAGTCTATCCAGCTCCTCATCATTGAGAGAATCTGGAAAAATATCTTGAAAGAAAGCCAATAACTCTTTAACCTTCAAATCTACAGGAATCACATTCTCTTGCCCTAAAACAGCCAAGTTCCCCTTATTCTCTTTAGCCCAAGGAGCTTTTTCATTGACCCTCACTAACCCGGTACTTGCCTTCCACTTTCCAGTCAAACAATTCATCAAACTTGTTTTACCAGCACCATTAGGACCGATGACGGCTACACTCTCTCCAGCAGCAATATCAAAAGATATGGTGTCGACTATTCGCTTCCCCTTTATTTCCTTGACTAACTTTTCAACATGAATCATATCATTTCCTCCTAATCTAGCTCTAGTCTACTCCTTACTGATTATCAGAACTAGCACTGAATGTCATGACTTTTTATGACATTTGTCAGGTAAATAGTATCTCCACAGATATAGTCTTTTAGTTTACTTTTAGTACAAGGCAGCGAGTCGTAGACAGTACTGAAGTACGGCAAGACGAGCTAACACAGTAATAAAAGATAAACTAAAAGAGTATAAAACACCAAACTAAAAAAAACACCTCTATATAAGAGATGTCATTTGATTTATTTCAAAAATAGGGCTGCCCAATTCTGCCTTGAGCTTAGAATTCGAGCCACACAGACTCTGTATCCTTCAATATAATAAAAGACTAAGTAATTTTCGATAGGCATATATCGATAGCGTTTGCCGTCGTCCGTCAATTCCCCATAACCTCGACTAGAGACAAGAGGACAGACCTCAGGAAAGGTTTCTAGTGTTTCCAGTGCTCTCAAAATCAAAGCAGTCTTACTATCTGCTGCTTGTTGACTATAAAAGTTATTAAGGATGTAGTCTCGTATTTCACGCAGATCAGACTTAGCCTGATCTGAAAGAAAAACATCATAGACATTTTGGTTACTCAAGTCCAAATTCCTTTCTCACTTCCGTTAAAGGAGTCACCTTACCATCCATGATTTCCCGGTGACCACGTAAGACTTCTCTTTTTAAGTCTTGAAAAGCAACAACATAGGATGAATCTTCGAGATCACTAGTTACAAACACTTTGGGATCTACGGCTCCAGTAGCAACTTTCCTTAGTGTTGCGTTTAGGATATCTGATACTGTAAGTCCTTCCTTCTTTAAGGTATCTTTTGTTTGTTGGTAATAAGCTGTATCAGCTCTAAAATTAACGGGTTGAGTGTTTGCCATATTTCCCTCCATGTTATAAATACAATTTGTAAATACATACTAACAAAATGTTCCCGCTTTATCAATCATTTCTCATTTCAAAGATTTTAGAATGACCACTAGATTTACTCCAGTAATTAAAGGCCACCTACCTCCACGAGTATTCATACCGACTTAACTTCAAAATCAGAATACTCGAATAACTTTGAAAAAATGACGAGGAAAGGCCACGATGGTAGTTCAACAGGTCTGGGAGACCTGTTGAATATTTGCGATAAGGCGTGCAAGGCACGCAATCAATAGGTTCACCGATGAGCCTTGACAATGTTAGATTTTGAAATTAAAAGAGTATCACTCTTCCTCTAGTTTGCGGACGGTTTCTACTTTCCAATTCCACCAGCCATAAAGTCGGATGGCGCCTTCTTGGTCGGTTCGATGCCAAGGGATGTCCCGTTCTCTTAGTCGCTCCAGGGTTTCTTCATGAGGGTGGTGGTAGCGATTGTCTTTACCGGCTGAAATCAGGGCTAGGCTGGGATGGAGGTAATCCAAGAAATCGGGTGTTGAGGAGCCTTTACTACCGTGATGGCCCAGTTTCAGAACGTCTATCGTTAAGTCTGGATAGTAGTTCATGAGAACGTCCTCTCCTTCTTTTTCCAAATCTCCGGTAAAAAGGAAACGAGTTTGGTAAAACTGACCATATAGAACAAGGGAATCGTTGTTATCCCCTTGCCCTTCCTCCAAAGGATAGAGGGCTTGAAGCTGTCTATCAAAAATAGGCCAAGTCTGACCGGGTTCAACTAGATGGATCTGAGCTTGGGTGGCCTCTAACGTGTCTAAAAAACCTGCCTTGTGAAGACTTCCAGGACTAACATAGATATGAGAAATAGGGATAGCTTTGTCCACGGCCAAAAGGTCACCGACATGGTCGGCGTCCGGATGGGTGAGGAAAACCTGTTCTAAATGGTTGATTCCTCTGGATTTGAGATACGGAATCAAGCTATACTCGGCATTGGCTTTGGTATCCTGTTTGGGCTTAGGTCCAAAACTGACCTTGCCTCCAACATCAATAAGGGCATGTCGTCCTTGCCAATCTCTAAGAAAAATACTGTCCCCTTGACCAATATTGACCAGAGTTATTTCGTTAACCAAGGGAAATTTGGTCAGGAGTAACCCTGTTAAAAAGAGGGAAAAGCAAAAACGAACTCGTCTTTTATGGGAACGAAAATCCCACATAAAGGCCAGACAGAGACATAAGCCAAGAAAGACTGGCAATGACGGTTGACCAAATATGATGGGGCCAGGTAAATAGGATTGGGCCATTTGCAAGCACCAGTCCAAACCTTGTAAAAGACTGTTGACCTCTTCCCCTTTTGTCAAAGGAACTAAGAAGAGTAAAGTCAAGAAAAGGGGGAGAAGAATACAGTCAAAAAGAAGAGACAATAAAAAGGTCAAAAGAATCCCAACGGGCTGGTATTCACTAAAAAAGAGACAAAGAACGGGCAAACTTGCAAGGGCGAGAATGGGAGCCTGCTTCCGACCAGTCGCTAGGCATCTATCTTGAGCCAGAACTTGCAAAACAAGGGCAAAGCTCAAGGACAAGATGGCTCCCATATCTCGAAAATAGTGCGGGGCTAGTCCGGCCAGCAGTAAGATCAGTACCCAGAATTGTTGCATCCCTCGCAAACCTACTAGAGCTAATTGCTGATGAACCAAGGCTCGCAAAACGGATGGACTCCAACCAGTCAGACCAGCATATATGAAGGAAAAGACCCATTGGAGCCGATTGAGACTTTCCTTGGTCAGCCCCAAGCGAGCAAACACTCGTCGATAAAGTTTGGTGAAGAAAGCAACCTGCATGCCTGAAAGAGCAAAAAGGTGAAAAATTCCCAACTGGCGATAAACTTGTCCACGGTCTTCAAAACTCGCTGGCAGATAGCCCAGTAATAAGCCCGTCATGTAAGAGGCCAATTCTTCTGGATAGGTGGATTGAATCCAGCCGATACAAGCGGCCCTCCAAATGGATAGCTTGTCGATAGGATTCCATGTCTCCTGCCAGGTCACTTGTTCGATTTTGGTAATCTTCAAAGTGTGGTAAATCCCTTGGTTTGCTAAATAAGCCCGATAATCAAAACCTCCGAAATTCTCCTGCTCACGCGCTTCTCCCAGTTCTCCTTCAATCACAAGTGATGGCAAACTAGTGCCCTTTTGCAAAAAACGAAGATCTTCTCCTTCCTTTAATCGGTAGGTAAAGCGATAGGAATGCCCCTCCCATTGTGCGACCCCCTTGAGACTCTCCTCCTCGTAAATCAAACTATCTGGTTTAACAAAAACCTGACGAGGAGCCTCCAGCTCCATTGCCGCTTTGTCCTGACTGAGCTTCAGGCGCAACTGCCAAGTAACGCCTAAGATCAGTAACATCAGAGTCAGCATCAAAAAGACCTCCCTCCCTTGATTCCAGTAAAGGAAGCACATTGACAGTAGCCAGAAAATAATCAGCAAAGGATGGAGAGTGGCCCAAGTAAAATAGGATAAAACTGTCAGAAAAGCGACATGAGAAAGCGACAGTTTCTGGATTACACTCTGAACAAACTGTTTCATCACAGTCCCTCTCCTCTAATCCACTTGGACATGATCCTTGATTTTTTCCAAGGTCTTCTCCCCAATTCCTGATACTTTTTTCAAGTCGTCAATGGATTGAAAACCTCCGTTTTGGTCCCGAAAAGCTAAGATATCTTCTGCGCGTTTCTTGCCAATTCCAGGGATTTTTTGCAGATCTTCTGCACTAGCCTGATTGAGAGCTATTTTTCCAGAGTCAGACGAACCAACTGCTTTCACCCCTACCGGTGCTGCCGACGCGATGGTAGGAACCTCACCTTCTCGAGGGACATAGACGACCGCTTCATCCTTGAGTAATTGAGCCAGGTTGAGTCCATTCGGGTCGGCCTCAGAAGTTAGGCCGCCTGCTTTTTGAATAGCTGTTTGGGCTCTGGCTGGGCTGGACAGTTCATAGACACCAGGATTGTGTACCGCCCCCTTAACATCCACCGTGATTTTTCCAGTCTCAGATTTTACTGGCTGCTCCTGCGTATTTTGAAGCGTCTGACTTGTTTTGGACACCGCCACGACAGGTGCTTGCACCTGAGGCTGGGATGTCACTTGTTTATAGATGAAAAAAGCCACTACTCCTAGGACCAGGAGCAGTGGCAAAGCGTTTTGGCGAATCAGTTCTTTCCAATTGTGCATAGGCGTTCCTCCTACTTTTTTATTCGGAGAAAAAAAGAAAAAACTATTTCACATCAATAGTTGGTTGATAGACAAAAGAGGCAATCCAGCTAAAGAGGACGGTCAAAAGAATCAAGACCAACACAAAGAGTAAAACCACAAGACGGATAGGCAGAATCAACCAAGTCAAGAGGCTGCGCCCCTGCGGCTGGATTTCCGCTTCCAGTTGATCGAAGGAAGCCTGGAGACGCGTGGAAACTTCTGCTAGTCCCTCACTATTGAGGCGCTTGATGTCGCTCATATCGATACTATCACCAATTCGAATGGTAACCGGTTGGCCCTTCAAAAGCCCTCCAATGGTTGTTGGACCTTGGTAAAAGGCTGGTACAATAGGAACTTTAGCAGTCTTAGCAATAACAGCTACACCTCCCTTGAGTTCAGAAGAGTGACGGGTTCCAGATGGGAACAGCATCAGCGAAAAATCACTTTTTCGCAACATCCGCACAGGGTACTTCAAAACTTCTTGACCTGGATTTTCCCGATCCACCGGAAAGGCCCCACACATCCGAATCCACCAACCAAGAATACGGTTTTTAAAGAGTTCTTGCTTGGCCATAATAATAAAGCGCTTAGGCCGAGCCGCA
Organism: Streptococcus sp. NLN64; assembly: GCF_015831295.1. Taxonomy (NCBI): domain Bacteria; kingdom Bacillati; phylum Bacillota; class Bacilli; order Lactobacillales; family Streptococcaceae; genus Streptococcus; species Streptococcus sp. NLN64. The sequence goes on along the minus strand of NZ_JADXDQ010000033.1, from coordinate 6,167 downwards.
AAAGCTAGGTAAACAGGATCCCAGAGCGTCTTATGGGGCGCTGCTAGAACGTAGTTGGTCTCAGGGGCAGGTAGTTTATCAAGATTTTCATAACGAGTGGGGCCATTTACAGCCCATAACAAAAGGGCGACCAGACTTCTCAGATAAGTATAAAACATATTCTCTCCTTTTTTGACATTATACCCCAAGCTTTTTCAGCACGCAAATAGTATTTTTAAAACAAATCTGATAAGATAAGAGATATGGATAAGAAAGAACAATTGATTGGGCTAACACAAGCCCAGGTTGACGAGCGCCTTGCACGCAATGAGGTCAACCAATTTAACGCCGATGCTTCGACCAGCACCTGGGACATTGTGAAGCGAAATGTCTTCACCCTGTTTAATGCCCTCAACTTTGCGATTGCGGTCGCCCTGATGTTGGTTCAGGCCTGGTCCAACCTAGTCTTTTTCGCGGTTATCTGCTTTAACGCCTTTTCCGGAATTGTGACCGAACTTCGGGCCAAGCACATGATTGATAAACTAAACTTGCTCAACAAGGAGCAAGTGCAGGTTTACCGTGACGGCCAATTAATCGCAGTAGATTCTGAAGAACTCGTGCTAGACGACGTGATTCTACTAGCCGCTGGTGAGCAAGTTCCTAGTGACGCTCAGGTGATCTCGGGAATGGCTGAAGCCAATGAAGCCATGCTGACGGGTGAAAGCGATCTTGTTCCTAAGAATATCGATGATGAGTTGCTTTCCGGCTCCTTCCTTGCATCCGGTCAGGTTCAAGCACAGATTGTTCGGGTCGGTGCCGACAACTATGCTGCCAAGTTGATGACCGAAGCCAAAGTAGTTAAACCCATCAACTCTAAGATACTCTCCGAATTGAACAAAATCGCCAATTTTACCGGAAAAATCATTATCCCCTTCGGTTTGATTCTCTTCTTTGAAGCCTTTGTCATGAAAATGCTTCCGTTAAAAGATTCAGTGGTTAATACCTCCACAGCTCTCTTAGGTATGCTGCCAAAAGGGATTGCCCTCTTGACCATCACCTCCCTGCTAACAGCTGTTATCAAGCTGGGAATGCGTAAGGTTTTGGTTCAGGAAATGTACTCTGTGGAAACCCTAGCCCGAGTGGATACCCTGTGTTTAGACAAAACAGGAACCATTACGGAGGGGAAAATGACCGTTGAAGATTTAGAAGTCCTTTCCACAGATTTATCCAAGGAAACCATCTTGGAAAACTTGGCGCACTACATGAGCCATTCCGAGGATAAAAATCCAACAGCGCGTGCCATCCGCAACTTTGTTTCACAATCAGAGACGGAAGCAGTCTTGGCAGCTGTTATCCCTTTCTCCAGTGATCGAAAATGGGGAGCCATCCAATTTGAACAGAAAGGCAGTTTCTACCTCGGAGCAACAGACTTCTTAGTAAATGGAACTACCGACTTTATTCAAGCTGCTCAAGAACGAGGTTCTCGTGTCCTAGCCTTCGCATGGAGCCCAGACCCTATCAACTTGGAACACCCTTCTCTGCCAGATAACCTCGAGACTTTGACGATTTTAGAAATCTCCGATCCGGTTCGTGAAGGTGCTGCAGAAACGCTGGAATACCTTCGTTCTCAAAACGTTGACCTCAAAATCATTTCTGGGGACAACCCTGTCACTGTTTCGAATGTTGCTGCTAAGGCTGGTTTCCACAACTACGATCAATACTTAGACTGCTCTAAAGTCACAGATGAAGAATTAGAAGCGGCAGTTCCTACTACAGCAATCTTTGGACGAGTTTCCCCTCACCAAAAACGCTTGATTATCCAAACCCTTAAGACAGCAGGACACACCACTGCCATGACTGGAGATGGCGTAAATGATATTCTTGCCCTTCGCGAAGCTGACGTGTCCATTGTGATGGCAGAAGGGGATCCGGCAACTCGACAAATTGCCAATTTAGTACTTTTGAACTCTGACTTTAACGATGTACCTGAGATCCTCTTTGAAGGTCGGCGGGTTGTGAATAATATCGGTAAGATTGCACCAATCTTCTTTATTAAAACAATCTACTCCTTCATTTTAAGTATCATCTGTATGGCCACTGTCCTCTTCTTCCGGGCAGATTGGATCATGATTTTCCCATTTATCCCAATCCAAATTACCTTGGTCGATCAATTCGTCGAAGGGTTCCCACCATTTGTTTTGACTTTCGAACGCAACATCAAACCAGTAGAGCCTCGCTTCCTCAAGAAGTCCATGTTCCTAGCTCTTCCAAACGCCTTGATGATTATTGTATCAGTGCTCTTTAGTCAAATTTATGGAAGTATTGCCGGTTGGTCAAGTATGGAAATCGGCACTCTCTCCTACTACTTACTCGGAACCATTTCATTCCTAGCCGTTATCCGGGCCTGCCTCCCACTCAACCTATGGCGCGTGGGCTTGATACTCTGGTCAGTAGGAGGATTCTTCCTCTCCGCCTACTTCCTCAAAGGACTCTTGCATATCGGCACTCTCACAGCCAATACTTGGCCAGTCTACCTAGTGCTTGCAGCAATCTTTACCCTAATCTTCATTCTCTTCTCCAAGCGCTATTATCCCAAAGAGATGATGGCAACAGCCTAGATGAAGAGCCTAAACTTCAAGCTGAGACCTTTGTCTCAGCTTTTTTAACTGTAGCAAAAACTTGAAAAGCTTGGTTGAATTTGCTAGGATAACGGTAGCAAATGAAACAAGGAGTCCATTATGTCAAAATACAAACTACCAGAAATCTGGGAAAACCCTGCCGCAATGGGTGGAGCCTGGGGCGGCCTTAATCAGCCAACAGCTGGAAGTCGTTTTGAACAAACATTGCCACGAGGTGACAAACCTTTCCAACTCTACTCCCTTTCAACTCCAAACGGAATCAAACCACTGATTATGTTTGAAGAGTTACGAGAACTTGGAGTCACTGCAGCAGATTATGATGCTTTTCGTATTAAAATTGGAGACGGGGATCAATTCGGTTCCGACTTTGTAGCCATCAACCCCAACTCTAAAATTCCAGCGCTTCTAGATCTCTCTGGTGACAAGCCAGTTCGGATTTTCGAGTCCGCAAATATCCTCCTTTACCTAGCTGAAAAATTCAATCACTTCCTCCCAAGTGACCCTGCAGAACGCAATGAAGTTCTCAACTGGCTCTTCTGGCAAACAGGGGCTGCTCCCTTCCTGGGAGGAGGATTTGGTCATTTCTTCCACTACGCTCCTGAAAAGATTGAATACGCCATTAATCGTTTTGCCATGGAAGCGAAACGCCAGCTAGACCTTCTAGACAAGGAGCTCGCAACGAAACCCTATATTGCCGGCGATACTTACACCATTGCGGATATGGCCATCTGGTCCTGGTACGGTCGTCTCGCCCAAGACAAGATTTGGGATAAAGCCGGCATCTTCCTTAATGTCCAAGAGTACAAGAATCTCCAAGCTTGGACTGACAAAATCGCCCAGCGTCCAGCCGTTCAACGAGCATTGGAAGTTGAGTATCAGGAAATTTAGACTGACTGAACTATAAAAAAAGTGAACCCGAGACTCCTAACTAGGAGAGACAAACTAGGGTTCACTTTTTCATTAATACTCTTTGAAAAACAAATTTAACCATTGTCAGTTTCGCCTTGCCGTACCCTAGTACTGTCTGCGGCTCACTTCCTAGTTTAATTTTTGATTTTCATTGAGTATAAACTAGTTTTAGCTACATTAAAAATGTGTAGAGATGATGTTGGAGAGAACTGAAATCAGGAACATGAATCCAAATCCAATCAACCAACGAATGAAGACTTTCTGATCCTTTCTTCTTTTCTCATCATACTTGTAAAAATAGTTTTCTAACTTCAAATCCCAACTCTGATCCAATTGCCCAATCACAGTGAGTGTTTGTTCTTGGAATTGCTCAAAGCGCTTTTCCAAATGATTGAAGCGGCCATCAATTTGTATAAAACGATTGTCAATTTTTATCAAATGATCTTCAATTTGTTCAAAGCGCCTGTCTATTTGTTCAAAGCGCTTATCCACCTGTTCAAATCGTTTATCCACTTGTTCAAAACGCTTATCCACTTGTTCAAAACGCTTATCCACTTGTTCAAAGCGCCTATCTATTTCTTCCTCCAAATGTTGGAAGCGTAATTTCACATTTTCAAATCCATGGTGCATATCCGATTCGATTTTATCCAGTTTTAAATCGACTTCAGATTTTGAATAGCCATCTTGTAGGGTCATACTCCACAATCTCCTTTTCTTGTTTGGATGAACGTCGTTTTCAATTTCTTGAAATTATCTGTATTGACGTCAGGTATTTTTTCAGCATTTGTCATCTTGACCTCCTTTTTTCGATCTCCAGACTCCAGGTAGACCAGAGAGCGTTCATAAACGCTATAAAAAGTCGGATAGTTCAAGAAATCATTGCCGATAAGGATGAATAAGACCTCTACTTTACTTCCAAGATTATTCTACACCTATTGTCAGAAATTTTCAAAGAAAAATAGAATTAAAAAGTCCAGTCAATAAAGAAAAACCTTATCTGTGACAAAACTAGTCCTTCCTTTTATCATTTAAGATAGGACAGCATTTCTCAGAGCTGTCCTTATTTTTGAGCAAACTCAATCGCAGGCCTCCATATCTATTCATATCCCCCCTAAAACGCTGACTTTTAGGCATTTGTGGCACTTTCACCTATTCATATCTATCCATATCCATACCCTCAAGGGTGCGCAAATTTTGGCGCAAAAAAAAGCCCTGTAACGGGCACTAACATTTTACGGGTTCAGTAGGCAAGAATTGGCGTGGCGATCAGCTACGCTTTTTTTATTGCCTAAATCAAGTATAACACAATCATTTTAGGGTCAAAACTAACAAAATCCAACCTGTTTTTGAGTCTTTTCGGCTAAGTGAGTCCCAGCAATCCAATTCAACCAAATCCCAGCAAACACGCGCCCCGACTGTGTTTATAGAAACACGGTCATTTTATAATACTTTGGAAAATCAGGGGGGGAGGGGGGTCGTACGCGAGAAAATGCAAATATCTCCGTAATCGACCCCACCACCGGTGGCGAAACAAAATTTAAACTCAAATTTTTTCAGGGTGGGGGTATTCTCGTGCTTCCTTCGAGCTTCGTTCTGTTACCTACTGCGTTCTACTGCGACCGTATGACCTAATCCTTTTCCTGCTCGATTCATCCACCTTCTACAATCCCCCTCATTCGTCCTGTGTGGCGTTCTAGTGTCCTATGGGATAATCTTACCAGCTAACGGCTAACACTTCAAAATGGCATGGTCTCGTTCGTCTAAATTGATTCTGTGGCGCGTGAGTTGGCAACGTGATACCATTGTTCACCATATCCTAACAAGCGTACTTGAAACTACTCTTGTCAGTTCTATAACCTCACCCGCCCAGCAACTCAGCCAACTCCTCAATGGCTCTAGTCCTAGCCCGTTGGATGGTGGCCTTGCTGACCCGTAAAGTCCTAGCTACTTCGTCCCAGCTATGGCCGTTGATGTAGAACAATCTCATAACCATATTATCCAGCGGATCAGTCAGCAACTCAAAAGCTTCCCTCAATTCCCAAGATTCATCCAAGCACGCGCCATACTCGTTTCTTAATTCGTCCAACCTGTCAATGGTATTGATGGTTCTATCCTCGGCGGTGTTCCTGTTGCTTTTGCCTTTGGGTTGATTCTCAAACTGCTGGGAAGCTATGGGGTTACTTTCCAAGTATTCGATTTCCCTTTTGATTTCTTGCAACCGTTCAGGGATTTTCTTGAGTCTGTTCAATCGTTTCTTAATATCAGTCATAGCAATATTCTACCACCCTCTGAGCCATAGGGCTTGGGCTTTATCCATGTACTTATGGAACTTCCTCCAGCGATTCAGATAGTCAGGCCATCTCATCCACTTGGGACGATTTGGAAAATCGCCATAACTTACATAGCCCCTTGGTGGTCTAAAATTCGGCTCTAGCTTTCTGATTTCCTTCAGCGCCATATCCCACCAATATTGGCAATCTGTTTTAGTCCTGTTCCGAGTCTGTTTATAGATTCCTTGACACTCACCGCAAGCCATTGATCCGACAACCCCATACAGTACCCGTCTACGTGTATCGCAATCGGGGCAAATAAAATACCATTGCTTACCACCATAGTTGGCTGGTCTTGACTCCAGGGGTA
>NZ_JADXDQ010000032.1:0-21543 GCF_015831295.1 Streptococcus sp. NLN64 | reverse complement strand
TATGCAGTAAGGGATACCAGTCCCCCTTTGTTAGGAAATTAGGATACCGAATCAAATAGAATACATTTTTAAAAATCGAGAGTCGCACCAAGGGCGGAGTCTACCCTTTTTTAGGGTGCTAAGGTAGCAGACCCATCTTTATTTATAGAAAAGCTTGATCGTTCATAAAAATCATCAGAACTGCAATTATTTATTGCTGGTTTCTGATGATTTTTTTGATAGTTACGCAAAGATATTCAGGGTATGAATAATTCGGGCTAAAGATAGGTTAGCTTGTGAACTAGCTTAATCTCTTTTGTATTCCATTTTTTGGAATGCTTTTTTAGCTCTTTTGAGAACACGTTTACAATACATCTCTAAAATCATTACGACAGTATCATAAATACATCCTTAGGATTTGGGGTCTATAATAAGTTGTTTGGAAAATTTCAAGATCACAAGCAATTTGTATTTAACCTTGGAGTTTTTCAATATATAGTTATTTAGTTTTTAAATAGTATGCTATTGCATCAGTTATAGAGTCCATCTTGCGAAGTAATTCTGTAACTGATTTTTTTAGAATAGCCAACTTTGCTCAATTGGATTTAATTCTGGAGAATACGGTAGTAGAGGTAAAAAGAAGTGACCAGCATAGATAGAAAGTTCATCTAGTATTTTCTTAGGGTGAAAACATGCATTGACCATAACAATAACATGAGGAGTCTTTAAAGATGGTAGAAGCTCTTGTTTAAACCACTCTACAAAGAAATCACTCGTCATACTCTCTTTGTAAATCATTGGCGCTACAAAAGTCTGACCAATTTGTCCAGATACAATGGAAGTTCTTTCAAATCGACGACCAGAAACTTTGGAATAAATCTTTTCACCTCTAGGTGCACGGGCATTTTTACGATATAGATAAGTATCAATACCTGTTTCATCAATATAGACAATTGGAAAGCCTTTCAAAGCTGCTAGTGATTCAAGATATTGTCGAACCTTCTTTGCATCTTGTTCTTTGTAGCTCGTTATCTTTTTTTTTAAAGTGATGTTTATTTGTTTTAAGGCAGACTAAACAGAAGGAATACTGCAAGAAAAATGTTCTGCAATTTCCCTTAAAAAAGCGTCTGGATGGAAAGGCAACACCTATTTGGACAAATTTATAAATTCTTTTTCGTCAGACCTTAGTCTGACGTCCATAGGTGTCTGGTAATTGAGGCTTCCATGGATCCTTTGGTGATTCCACCAGTGAATGTAATCTAACGATTTTAATCTTAATTCATCCAATGTTTCAAACGATTCTTGCTGAACAAATTCTACTTTGAAAGATTTAAATGTACTTTCTGCTACGGCATTATCATAGGGACAACCAGCCTCACTGAGTGATTTCTCAATGGAGAAGGCACTAAATACTTCATCTATCAGCTTATTGTCAAATTCCTTTCCCCTATCTGAATGAAAAAGTTGAACTTCTGTCAATGAATAAGGAATACTTTGAATTGCCTCTTTGACTAATTCAGCTGATTTTTGCCATCCAAATGATTGACCGATAATCTCACGATTAAAGAGATCAATAATAATACAGGCATAGGCCCATCGTTTCTGGATACGAATATAGGTTAAATCGGAAACGATTACTTCCAGAGGATTTCTATTACTGAATTCTCGATTAACTTTGTTTGGGATCGAGTTTTCATTTTTCCCTTTTGAATAGGGTTTGTAATGAGCTATTTGATAAGCTGATATCAAATTGTGTTTTTTCATAATTTGGCGTGCCTTGCGTCTAGACAAATGGATTTCTTCCTTGGCAAGTGCTTTCTTAATTTTTCTAGCTCCATAAACACATAGACTCTTCTTGAAAATTCTTTGAACAGATTATTCAATCATTTCTTGATGATTATCTGAGGAACATGTTTCCTTGGGGTCCTTAGCTTTGTAATAGTAGGTAGAACGTGAAATTTCTAGAATGCGACACATGTCCGTTACGCTGTATTTGTCTTTGTTAGCAGTAATTATCGCTCTTTTTGTGCCATAATCACTGCCGCTTGCTTTAAAATATCTACCTCCATTTTCAAGCGCTGGTTTTCTTTTCGTAATTCCATTAGCTCTCGTTGCTCATCAGAAAGATTATCAATTGATTTAAAGGAGCCGGTTGTTTTAGACTGTCTAATCCATTTATCAAAGGTTGAGGGAGTCAAATCATACTGTTCGATAATTTCACTGCGTCTTTTACCTGCTCGATGAAGATCTACGATTTGTTGTTTGAATTCGTCACTGAAATGACGACGGGTACGCCTAGCCATAATATTCTCCTTTTGATTCAATTTTAGAAGAGTTTATAATTTCTGTCTAGTTTAGTATAACCCATCCAAGTTTAGTGTAACCCATCCATACCCTGTTATTGGGCACTTACGGTGTACCTTAAAAAAGACGAAAATCTTTTTTTAACAACTCAGAAATAGAATGTAGTCCTTTTTCTAGTAGTTTTCTTATAAAGATAATTAGAACAAAAGTAAAACCAATTCTAATTCCACCTAAAAATAGAAATTCAAATCCCTTTCTAATTACAGCTGGCTTGTTATTATCAGCAATTATCGGGAAAGTTGCCCTGATCCTCTCAATAATAAGAGGACCAAGATGTTTAGCATCAGTCAGAACTGTTACTATCAGTAAATTAATAACGAAAAGATAGAGGAATACTTTCAAATGAATAACAGTAGTTTTATCATATGAGGAATCCAGGCTAATTTCATCCTTGCCAAGACTTTCAAATCTAGTTTTGAATAATTCATCGAGAAATTCATCATTCATCATAAATGCGACAAAAGTTGTCAGAATTGAAACTACTGTAAATAGCTCTTTATCGATAAATCCAACAATCAACATCATTGAACCTATAAAGAAAAAATACCTAAAGTAATCGTTAAGGATTTGTGTATTAATTTCTTTATAAAACCTATCTTCAAGGAATGCATAAAGTATTAAAATAATCAAACTTATCCATTGAGTCACTCCATTATCTAAGACAATGATAACGATTGGAGTAGCTTCAATTAAAAAGAGCAATAGAGGGATGAAAATTGAATAGAGGAAACCTCTTATATTATTACTTAACTTGGCTTGAGTTCGAAAAATTAACCATTTACAAGCAAAAAGACAACCTAGAAATAAATACGGATTTAGTTTTCCAACAACCCCCGTATTTAAAACATTATTCTCAACAAAGGATATAACGAATAATAAAAACACAAAAGACTTATTAAGATTGTTCTTAAATGAATTCAATACAACAACCACCTTTCATTTTTTGTATATACAGTATACCAAAATAACTTGAATAATCAACTAAATAAGTTTATTAAAGAATAATAGTGTAAAAATTCCTCATATAGCGAACTTGTCGTGTATTTGAATTTCTTGAATTGCATAGGAAATACTTTTACCTAGGTAACGATTATTGTTGTTATCTGGAAAACGTTTGCAATCCATCTCTAAAACGCTTACAATGGTATCATAAATACATCCTTAGGAGGAATTTATGAAGAAGTTGAATGCGCAGGAGATTTTCTCCATTCGGAAATTCTCAACAGGGATTGCGTCTGTTGGGATTGCAATGACCTTCATGGGTGGTCAGGTGGCTGCGGATGAGGTCACAGAGTCTGAGTCTGTGGTGCAGGATCAGGGAGTAGCGACCAAGGAAGGTGAGACTCCAGCTGTTTACCAGGCTGAGCCGGTTGTGGAAGAGTCAGTATTGATTGACAATCCGGTGCCTGAGAAATCTGCTGAGATACCAGAGTCTCAGGCTCAGAGGTCGGAGGTTGCAGATGTTCCTGTTTCGGGTGAAGGCAAGAGTGACCCGATTGAGGAGGGGAGCTTCCGTGTTCATTTTAAAGAGCTGCCTTCAGAGAATGTGGAGAGTTTAGGTTTGTGGTCCTGGGATGATGTGGAGGTGCCGTCGTCTGATAAGGGGAGCTGGCCTACGGGGGCTACGAGTTTTGCGCAGGCTGGTCGTGATGACTACGGGTATTACATGGATGTCCGGATGAAGGGGGAGCAGGCTAAAAAGATTAGTTTGTTGATTAACAATACGGCTGGTGAGAATATAACGGGGGACAAGACCATTGAGCGGATTCGTTCGGATATGAACCAGGCTTGGTTTGATCAGAACTTTAAGTTGAGTCTGTATGAGCCTTTGCAGGAGGGCTATCTCCGGATTAATTATTTCCGGACGGATGGTAATTATGACCAGAAGAGTCTCTGGCTTTGGGGTGATGTTGCGGATGTACAGATGGGTGATTGGCCGGATGGTGTGGATTTTGAGCATCGGGGTCAGTATGGTGTTTATCGAGATGTGAAGCTGACAGAGTTGGCAAATTCAATTGGTTTTCTGTTATTGGATGAGAGTCAGGCTGGGGATGCGGTGAAGATTCAGCCTAAGGATTACAATTTCTCTGATTTGAAGAATCATACGCAGATTTTCCTCAAGGATGATGATGCAACGATTTACACCAATCCTTACTACATCAATGATGTTCGAGTGTTAGGGGCTGCCCATAATCGTCTCGATTCCTTGGAAGCAACATTCACAACTTTGGATGGCGTCAGCAAGGAAGATTTATTCGAAAAACTATCTGTTGTAGATAAGGATTCCAAGTCTGTCGTGATTCGTGACTTGATTCTGGATTCTGAGAGTAAGAAGGTTCAGCTTTTAGGAGATTTTTCTGCAGAGGGAGCGGGTTATACGCTCAAGTATGAAAATGATCGATTCCCAACTAAGATGGGCTGGCAGCTCAAGGATCAGCTGTATGGCTACCAAGGTGAGCTAGGTGCTCGTGTTTCAGAACAGGGGCGGGTGGTTGATTTAACCTTGTGGTCTCCGAGTGCGGAGCAGGTAGATTTAGTCTTGTATGACAAGCTTGACCCTAATCGGGTAGTTAGCACGCTGCCCTTAACCAGAGGAGATAGGGGACAGTGGGATCTTCAATTAAATCTTTCTTCCGGATTGGGAATCGAAGATTATCGGGGATACTTCTATCATTATCAAATCACGCGCCAAGGTGAAACGCTCTTGGTATTGGATCCGTATGCCAAATCCTTAGCGGCTTGGAATAGTGAGTTGGCGGATCAAGGTTCGGCCAATCGGGTTGCCAAGGCGGCCATTGTGGATCCGAGTGAGGCTGGACCAAAGGGCTTGAGCTTCGCGTCTATTCCCAACTTCAAGCAAAGGGAAGACGCTGTGATTTATGAGGCCCATGTTCGAGACTTCACTTCTGATCCAGCGATTGCTGGGGAATTGTCTCATCAATTTGGAACCTTTGCGGCATTTGCGGAACGGTTGGCCTACCTTAAGGAATTGGGTGTAACGCATATTCAACTCTTACCAGTTATGAGCTATTACTTTGTTAATGAGTTGAAGAATGGGGAGCGCTTGGCAGAGTATGCGTCATCCAACACCAATTACAATTGGGGTTATGATCCACAGTCCTACTTTGCCCTTGGTGGGATGTACTCAACTGATCCAAGCGATCCGATGAAGCGGATTCAGGAATTCAAGAATTTGGTTCATGAGATTCATCAGCAAGGCATGGGGGTTATCTTAGATGTCGTCTATAACCATACGGCCAAAACCTTCCTCTTTGAGGATTTGGAGCCCAATTATTATCACTTTATGGAGAGTGATGGGACGGCTAAATCGAGTTTTGGTGGGGGACGTTTGGGAACTACCCACCACATGAGTCGACGGGTTTTGGTGGATTCTATTAGGTATTTGGTGGATGAATACAAGGTGGATGGTTTTCGTTTTGATATGATGGGAGACCATGATACTGAGGCGATTGAATTAGCCTTTGCGGAAGCTAAAAAACTCAATCCAAATGTCATTATGCTTGGAGAAGGTTGGCGAACCTTTACAGGCGACTCCAATCAGCCGGTTAAGGCAGCGGATCAGGATTGGATGAGTTCGACCGATACAGTGGCGGTCTTCTCGGATGAGATTCGGAACACGCTCAAGTCCGGCTATCCAAATGAAGGACAACCCGCCTTTATTACAGGAGCACCTAAGAATCTGGAGTCTGTCTTTAACAATATCAAGGCTCAGCCGGGGAATTTCCTAGCGGACGATCCAGGGGATGTTATTCAATACATTGCGGCCCATGATAACTTGACCCTCTTTGATATTATCGCTCAATCCATTAAGAAGGATCCAAGCAAGGCGGAGAATGCGGCGGAAATTCATCAACGGCAGCGCTTGGGCAATCTGCTTGTGCTCACTTCGCAAGGAACACCGTTCATCCATTCTGGGCAGGAGTATGGTCGCACCAAGCAGTTCCGCCATCCTGATTATCGCTATCCGGTTTCAGAAGAGAAGGTTCCCAATAAGGCGCATTTGCTGACCAATGCGGATGGCAGTCCTTTTGATTATCCTTATTTCATCCATGATTCTTATGACTCATCGGACGCTGTGAATAAGTTTGACTGGAGCAAGGCGACCAACGCCAATCTCCATCCTGACAATGTCCGTACTCATGATTTCACCAAGGGACTCATTGCCTTGCGGAAGTCCAGCGATGCCTTTCGTTTAGGGACAAAAGAAAAAGTGGATAAGAATGTGACCCTATTGACAATCCCAGGCCAAAACGGCATCGGCATCGAAGACCTGGTCATCGGTTATCAGACCGTAGCCAGCAATGGTGATCGTTACGCGGTCTTTGTCAACGCCGATAGTAAGGAGCGTACCTTTGTCCTAAGCGAAGCAACCCATGATCTTTTACAAGGACAAGTCCTCGTTGATGGAGCGCGTGCAGGCACACAGGCTCTGACGAACCTTCAAGGAGTCAGTCTTGGTCAAAATAGTCTAACCCTAGCTCCATTGACAGCTACTGTCCTCTTGCTTCGTGCTCAAGCAGAGCAAGCACAAACGACAACCAAAGAAAAGGTGCTCGAAGAGCAGTTACCAGTTGAGGAAGAGGTCGTCTATGATTCCAAACTCCCTCAAAGCCACAAACAAGTACTCCAAGAAGGGCAAGCATGCAAGAAAATCAGTCGCTATCTGGAAACCTGGAAAGATGGGCAGTTGATTGAAAGCATTCTGATATCAGAAAAAATCGAAACTGGTCAAAAACGGATTGTAGTGGTTGGTACAGCAATACTGAAAGAAGTCGAGCAGACAGGCAAAGGCAATCCGATAAGCCAAGAAAATCCAAGTAGGACAGCAACAATGCCGGAACAAGTTTCAGCTATCGAACAAGCAACTGAAGGTGAGGACAAGCTTCCAAATACAGGGGAGCAAACTAGCCTCCTCGCCTTACTTGGAGTGAGTTCAGCAGCAATCAGTGCAGCACTCCTCAGGAAAAAAGAGGAGTAAACCTGTACACTAAAATAAACGTGAGCGCCCAATAACATGGACTTGTATTTCCGACTTTACTTGAGGAAGCGGCGTTACCAATGCAGTTCTTGCAAGAAGGTTGTCGTTTCAACAAGGCCACTGATGCAAAAGACGACTCAAATTTCGATCATTCTGATGGAGGAGATTACAGCCTTTGCAGATCAAGGTTACAGTCTTAAGAAGATTACAGATCTCCTGCCAGTTTTTTCAGCCACGGTGATCCGTGTTTTGAAATAGCTGGAAGCGATTGCGACTTCCGTCCCCTGCCATACCAAGCGGGGGATTTTTTTGATATAATGGAGGTAATTGAAAAGAGATTCCCATCTCCGCTCAAGGTCGGCACGCCCATTTCAGATCTTGTTCTGAAATCCGTTTAGTTGTAGGAGTTTTTATGGAAAAGTTAAAGGAGCAAGCGGGGATTCACGCGGCTAGTTATGTCGAAAATGGCATGATCGTTGGTCTAGGGACCGGGTCAACAGCCTATTATTTTGTTCAAGAACTGGGCCGGAGGGTTCAGGAGGAAGGGCTGGAGATTGTGGGGGTGACCACGTCGCACCGGACTGCTGAACAGGCTGAAGGTTTGGGGATTCCGCTGAAGACCATTGACCAAGTCCTGTCTGTAGATGTGACAGTAGACGGAGCAGATGAAGTGGATCCAGATCTCAATGGAATCAAGGGTGGTGGCGGTGCCCTCTTGATGGAGAAGGTGGTAGCCTTGCCGACCCAGGAGTATATCTGGGTAGTCGATGAATCTAAGTTGGTTGAGCATCTGGGAGCCTTTCCGCTTCCTGTTGAGGTGGTCCGCTATGGGGCCCAGCAGGTCTTCCATCGCTTCAAAGAACGGGGCTACCAACCGACTTTCCGGATGGTGGATGGGGACTATTATGTAACGGACATGCAAAACTACATCATCGATTTGCATCTGGAGCAGATTGAGGATCCCTTGGCCTTGGCCGAGGAGCTAGACCGGATGGTGGGTGTTGTAGAGCATGGTCTCTTTAACCAGATGGTCCAGCGTGTGGTGGTTGCTGGTCAAGATGGTATTCGTGAAATTACAAAATAAGAGGAGTAGCAAGATGTCAAAATTTGATCGTATTCATGTGGTTGTCATGGACTCTGTGGGAATTGGCGAAGCACCAGATGCTGCTAATTTCTTCAATGCCGGAGAACCAGATACAGGTTCCGATACCCTCGGACATATTTCAGAAACGGTTGGACTCAAGGTTCCCGAAATGGAAAAAATGGGCTTGGGAAATATTCAACGTCCTGAACCCTTGAAAACGGTAGCAGCTGTTGAGAATCCAACGGGTTATGTGACCAAGTTGGAAGAACAATCCCTTGGAAAAGATACCATGACGGGTCACTGGGAATTGATGGGCTTGCACATTACAGAACCATTTGATACTTTCTGGGATGGTTTCCCAGAGGACTTGCTCCAAAAAATTGAAGAGTTCTCAGGTCGTAAGATTATTCGTGAGGCAAACAAACCGTATTCTGGAACCGCTGTGATTGATGATTTCGGACCACGTCAGATGGAAACGGGTGAGTTGATTGTCTATACTTCTGCGGACCCTGTTTTGCAGATTGCGGCTCATGAAGACATTATTCCATTGGAAGAACTATACCGCATTTGTGAGTATGCGCGTTCAATTACCCTTGAGCGCCCAACTCTCTTGGGACGGATCATTGCCCGTCCTTTTGTAGGAGAACCAGGTCATTTTACCCGGACAGCCAACCGGCATGACTACGCAGTTTCTCCATTTTCTCCAACCATATTGGACAACTTGAAAGAAGCGGGAGTTCCAACTTATGCAGTTGGAAAAATCAATGATATTTTCAATGGTTCTGGGATTTCCAACGATGTTGGGCACAATCAATCCAATGAACATGGGGTTGATCAGTTGGTTGAAACCTTGAAGAACCCTGAATTTACAACAGGTTTATCCTTCACAAACTTAGTAGACTTTGATGCCCTCTTTGGTCATCGTCGTGATCCGGAAGGGTACCGTGATTCCTTGCAAGAGTTTGATGCGCGTATTCCTGAAATTATTGCCAATATGGGGGATAAGGATCTTCTCATGATTACCGCTGACCACGGCAATGATCCGACCTTTGTGGGAACCGATCATACTCGCGAATATGTACCTCTCCTGCTTTTCAGTAAGAGCCTGGAAGGAAGTGGTCACATTGAAGTGGGGAACTTTGCGGATGTAGCCGCTACTATTGCAGATAACTTTGGCGTGAAGCCATCCATGATTGGATCTAGTTTTTTGGATCAATTAAAATAAGGAGAATCTGGGAATGACATTGATGGATAAGATTAAAGAGACAGCTGCTTTTCTACAGGACAAGGGAATCTCAGCCCCTGAATTTGGGTTGATTCTGGGTTCAGGCTTGGGTGAATTGGCAGAAGAAGTGGAAAATGCCATTGTTGTTGACTATGCAGAAATTCCCAACTGGGGTCAGTCCACAGTTGTCGGACATGCTGGTAAGCTGGTCTATGGGGATTTGGCAGGCCGTAAGGTGCTAGCTCTCCAAGGACGTTTCCATTTCTATGAAGGAAATCCGATGGAAGTCGTGACCTTCCCGGTTCGTGTTATGAAAGCTCTTGGCGCAACAGGGATCATTGTAACCAATGCGGCTGGAGGAATTGAGTATGGCCCAGGTTCCTTGATGCTGATTTCTGATCACATTAACATGACCGGTCAAAACCCATTGATTGGGGAAAACTTGGAAGAATTTGGGCCACGCTTCCCAGATATGTCAGATGCTTATACAGCAGCTTACCGCTCTCGAGCTCGTAAGGTAGCAGCGGTCTTGGACATTGAACTTCAAGAAGGTGTCTATCTAGGAGTTACAGGCCCTACCTATGAAACACCAGCCGAAATCCGTGCCTACCAAACTATGGGAGCTAGTGCCGTTGGGATGTCAACCGTTCCAGAAGTCATCGTAGCTGCCCACTCAGGAATGAAAGTTTTGGGGATTTCAGCCATTACTAACTTTGCTGCAGGCTTCCAAGCTGAACTCAACCATGAAGAAGTGGTGGAAGTAACCCAACGCATCAAAGAAAACTTCAAGTCTTTTGTCAAGGCTGTTTTAGCAGAACTGTAAAATTGAATTTTCGGAGGTCAAAGAGTCAGGAATTGACTCTTTGAGTTTCTGGATAAGAGAACATCAATCAACCACTGCGTTAAAGTTACTTCACGAACTAAAATAGGAAGGTTGAGAATCTGGTCTCAACCTCCTTTAAAAGGAGAAATCATGTCAATCCATATTGAAGCCAAAGTAGGCGAAATTGCTGATAAAATCTTACTTCCTGGAGATCCTCTTCGGGCCAAATTTATTGCAGAGAATTTTTTAGAAGATGCCGTCCTCTTTAACCAAGTCCGTAATATGTTCGGCTATACTGGGACTTACAAAGGTCATCGTGTCAGTGTGATGGGGACTGGAATGGGAATGCCATCCATTTCCATCTATGCGCGGGAATTGATTGTTGATTACGGGGTTAAAAAGTTAATCCGTGTGGGGACTGCTGGTTCCCTATCAGGAGATGTTCACGTTCGTGAATTGGTTCTAGCTCAAGCAGCTGCAACCAACTCTAACATTATTCGGAACGACTGGCCCATGTATGACTTCCCACAAATTGCTAGCTTTAAGTTGCTAGATAAGGCTTACCACATCGCCAAGGACATGGGCTTGACGACCCACGTAGGAAGTGTCCTATCCTCTGATGTCTTTTATTCTAAGTTCTTCAAGGAAAACCTTGAGCTTGGAAAACTTGGAGTCAAAGCCGTTGAAATGGAAGCCGCAGCCCTCTATTACTTGGCTGCACAACACCATGTTGAAGCTTTGGGAATTATGACCATCTCAGATAGTCTCGTAAATCCTGAAGAAGATACGACCGCAGAAGAACGCCAAAACACCTTCACCGATATGATGAAGGTTGGTTTGGAAACCTTGATTGCTGAATGAGAAAGTGGAGCCTCAGGCTCCACTTTCTTAATAGGAGAAAACGTTGGAAAAAAATCAAATTGTAGAAGTAGAAATTGTAGATCTCAGTCATGAAGGGCAGGGAATTGCCAAGGTAGACGGTCGTGTCTTTTTTGTAGACAATGCCCTGCCTGGAGAAGTCATTCGTATGCGAGTCCTTAAGGTTAACAAGAAAATCGGTTACGGCAAGGTGGAGGACTGGCTACAAGTTTCGCCTCATCGAAACCAGGAGACCAACTTGACCTATCTTCGGACTGGGATTGCAGACCTGGGCCATCTGAACTATGATCAGCAGTTGCTGTTCAAGCAAGGCCAAGTGAAGCAGAATTTGAAAAAGATTGCTGGTCTAGACAGTGTGGCCGTTGCCCCAACCCTAGCAGCTGACTCCCCTCTAGCTTATCGCAACAAAGCTGCCGTACCTGTTCGCCGGGTCCAAGGACAACTAGAAAGCGGTTTTTTCAGAAAAAACTCTCATGACTTGATTCCCATTGAAGATTTTTATATACAAGAAAAAGAAATCGACGCGTTAATCTTGGCGACCCGAAATCTCTTGAGACGCTTGGATTTAAAACCTTATGATGAGAAAGAAGGGACTGGGCTGATTCGCAATATCTTGGTGCGTCGTGCTCATTATACAGGTCAAATGATGCTAGTCTTGGTCACCACGCGCCCGAAGGTCTTCCGGATTGAAGTCTTGATTGAGCAACTGACTAAGGAATTCCCAAATCTGGTATCGATTCTGCAGAATATCAATGACCAAAAAACCAATGCCATTCTGGGCAACGAATTCCGTCTCCTTTACGGTAAGGAAACGATTGTGGACCAGATGTTGGGCAATGAGTTCGAAATTTCCGCCCAATCCTTCTACCAGGTTAACACTCCAATGGCTGAAAAACTCTACCAAGTTGCCATGGACATGGCACAACTCAAGGCCGATGACATCGCTATCGATGCTTATTCCGGTATTGGAACCATCGGACTATCCCTAGCCAAACAAGTCGCGCACGTTTATGGAGTTGAAGTCATCCCCAAAGCCGTCGAGGACAGCCAGAAAAATGCCCAACGCAATCACATCGACAATGTGACCTACGTCTGCGACCAAGCCGAAACAGCCATGCAAAACTGGGTGAAACAGGGAATCCAACCAACCGTCATCTTTGTTGACCCACCACGAAAAGGCCTCACCCCAAGCTTTATCGAATCCAGCGCCCAAGTCCAACCGGACCGCATCGTCTACATCTCCTGTAACTCCGCCACCATGGCGCGTGATGTGAAACACTACGAAGAACTTGGATACAAACTAAAGGAAGTTCAGCCGGTCGATCTGTTTCCGATGACACACCATGTGGAGGCAGTGGGATTGTTGGTGAAAGAGTAGAATTTATTGAATGAAAAGAGAATGAAAAGCCTTGGTTGCAAGGCTTTTTATTATTATGGCTTCAAGCCAGTTTTTCTCGTAGAGAAAAACGAAAAAGACTGCAACTGAGGCATTATATTATTTTTTGTTATATAATAAAATAGTAGTACAATTTGGAGGTCATAAGATATTGCAGACACTGATTGAATTTGTAGCAATTGCAGAGGAAAAAGTGGTTGATAATTTCGATAGTTACATGATGGAATTTAAAACTTTTATGGTCCAATCAGGAGTAATTGATGATGAATCAGTAGTTAGTCAAATTCATAGCCTAACTGAAGTACCACTTTATGTTATTGATTTCCATTCTGAAGAATGTATTTGGAAAATCGATGTAAAATTTAATACATATGAAAATAGTTATGAACTTGAAGTTTCAATTCAAAGTGAAAATTACAGTCTTAACATTGAAAATGACTATCTTGAACGATTAAAGGTTGTAGTGAAAAACTTTATCAAAGCTAAACATAAAAAGATATTTTGGTTGTATGATGCTGAGTCTGAATTTTTAGCAACTGATTTATACCCAAGAATTTTTATGGTTGAAAATTTAGCTAGAAAATTTATTACAATGGTAATGAATAGGAAATTTGGTATTCATTGGTGGAATCTTGTATCATTAAAAATTCAAGAAAAGCACAAAAGTAGACTTAGTGGCTACAAAGCAATACTTGATAATTTCAAAGATGTAGATGAACGATTGATGTCTATTGATACAGGTGATCTACTTGATATATTATCAAATAAAGTGATGAAGTGGGAGTCTTCCGAAGAGAATATAATGAAATTGACTCAGCCTAATTTACATTTGGAAAATTTGGCTAAAATTCTACAAAGTCAGCAAGTTGTATATGGTGATTGGTGGCAAATGATTTTTTCTCCTCTTTTGCCTGAAAGTTTTCTGGACGATTTCAAAATATTTGAATTGAATCGAAATCATATCGCTCACAATAAATTGATAGATAAATCAGCCTATAGGAAAATATTAAATTCAATTAATGTTGTTCAAGGAGGATTAGATGATGGTATGCAAAAGATGTCGTTAGAAGTTAAATCAGAGGAGGAGCGTAAGGAAGAAGAATTTGAGTCTGAATTATTCTATCTAAAAGAAGAGTCAATCCTGTCGGAAAGAATTCTTGAATTAAAGGAAAGTGAGAGTGGGGTAATAATTCGTGATAGAAATCAGATTCTAGCTAAATTCAATGATGAATTGAGTAGACTTTATGATTCGATTGAAGAAAACTTCCGATTCAGTGGGTATTTGAATTTCAGCGATTATACTGCACTAAATGATTGTAATTCAAATTGTGTTGTATTCGAAATTGAAAACAAAATAGATGGTCAGTTAATTAGTTTTGAGGCTGATACAGATATAAACGACTATGAAGGTTCCGAAAGTTTCTTATATTTAAGGTTTAAAAAAGATGGAAGTTCAAGTTCAGAATCAATTGGAAGAGTATCCTATACTAATGGAGAGGTTGAATTCGATGAGTCTCAAGGTATTTACTTGCCTGTCCAGATGGATGGTGTTTCAGAGTACGAACTGTCTAGACTAGGTAATAGATTGGTTGAAATAATAAATACTGGATTCATAGATTATAAGGCATTAGTGGAAAGTTCCAGATATTCTATAATTAAAGATGGGGGCTCTGATCCTATTTTAGATGTACCTTGTGAAGAGTGTGGGGAGGAATGGATATGTGTTGATAAAAAGATCGCAGATTTTGGTAAATGTCTGAACTGTGGAGAAATCAACGAAGTAACAGACTGTGAGAGATGTGGTCGCTATGATTTGGGTTCAAAAAGTGACGATTTTCCTTTTCTATGTGATGACTGTGAAAATTACTATTTAAAGGATTAGAATTATCGTTCCACAGTATTATCGAAAATTAATCCAATTTGATTTCGTTTCATAATATAGGTAAGACCTATCAGCACATGTGGAGGCAGTATCACTGCTTGTACGAGATGATTTAGCATCGAAGTAAAAGTAGATGCTTAGCTGTTATAAAGTGAGGAAACTTGTGACCGTAGGGTAACAGCGAAGTGCTGAATCTGGAATTGTTGGTAATGGAAGAATAGACAATCGATAATAATACCTATTCCTGGTAATCTTTGTGAGAAAATATTCGGTGATAGTCGAATAATGATTGGTTGAATTGCTAATAAATAAGCTATGGCATGCTCTTCAACAATTGAAGAGTGCTCTCTGCTAACAAATAGGAGGTTCCATCATGAGTATTTGGGATGAATTAAAATTGGTCCATTTGGCTAGTAGGAGGTCATTTGAGAGAGGACTTCGTTACTATTTCCAAAAGAAAGTTCTGGGAATGGAGATCTTGGCTGAAGGTGTTTTCAAAGGAGAAGTCAGTGGTTCGAATCATCAAATTTATCAAGTAGAAATCTATATTCATCAGCCACGTAAGTCGAACTGCACTTGTCCTTTTGCAGCTGGTAGACAAGTTGTCTGCAAACATATGGTTGCCCTTTATTTCCAACAGTTCCCAGAACAAGCACAAGCGGTGCTTGATTATTGGGAGCAAGAGGAACGAGAAAAAGAGATGCTCCGTCAAGCTATGGAAGATGAGATGCGATTGCTACGAGAGCAGAAGCTTCAAAAAATTACAGCCTATGTAGACAAGCTGACCCCAGATCAATTACGGGAGGAATTGATCGAAACTTTGATGAAAATGGAAGAGCTCACTAGTCAAGAAACGGATGTTTTTTACGAAGAAGAAGACTACGAAGATGACTGGTATGATGAAGAGAATGGATACTTTTTCTTCTGAGATAGCTATTTTTGACTGAATTTCCCCCAATTTTGGCTCACTAACCACTAGGTTAGTGAGCTTTTTTCATAATAAGCTTGAACATTATATCGAGGTTTGATATAATCTAGTTATAACGTATCGCGATATATCGTATGTAGATGTAAGAAAGAGAGGATTTATGATTAGTGACAAATTGAAAAGAAGTTATGTTCCCATGACGGAATCTGCCTTCTACATCTTGTTCAGCCTTCAATCGCCCCAGCATGGCTATGGAATTGGACAGAATGTCAAAAGCTTGACCAATGACGAAGTGAAAATTGGACCTGGGACTATGTATGGTTCTTTGTCAAAAATGGAAAAGGACGGACTCATCCAATTTGTAGGTGAGGAAGAAAAAAGGAAGATCTACGTCATCACGGAACTCGGTAAGGAGATTCTAGACACAGAAATACAACGAATCGCAAGATTGTATCGGAATAGTAGAGGAGAATAAGCAATGGCGAAAAGAAAAGTTCTGTTTAGATGGTTTACAATTGCGGATTATCTTGAGGAAGAAGTCTGGTTGTCCCAGCAGCAACAACAAGGTTGGAAATTGGTTGATATTAAACCGATTGGGATTTTTGCTTTTGAAGAAACCACTGAAACACAAGCCATCTACAAACTGGATTTTAAAAATCAGAATCCAGCAGAGGATTATATTCAGATGTATCGAGATTATGGCTGGGAATATGTAACCAAATGCAATGGTTGGAATTATTTCAGAAGCATTGAGGGAGCGCAAGTAGGTGCTGAGGAATTGGATATTTTTTCAGATGATGCTTCAAAATTGGAGATGATTCAAGAAGTTTTTCAAAAACGAATTCTCCCGATTGTTGCTATCTTTTTATCGATTATTCTCCCGACCCTTTTTAGAAAAATAAATGTATCATCAGGAATTGCAAGTTTTATCTTTAATTTTTATGTCTTTCTTGCAATTGTTTATGTTCTTTTATTGGGATATACAGGTTGGAAATTATTGAAATTAAAGCGCTCCTTAACAAATCGTATTCGAAATTAAACGATTTTCTCTTTAAATATGGAAGCGACTGTTATTTTCCCTGCTAAAGTTTCAACAGTAAATAATTGAAGAATAGGAAACAAAATGCTAACATTTTAGATAGATGTTAGCATTTTGTTTTTAAGTAAAGGTTTAAGGAATGGAAAAGAAGCATCAAATTTTTGAGAGTATGGATGAAAACAGTGGTTTTCTAACGTATCAACAAGTTCTTGAAAAGGAACTTCCTTACAAGTCATTGTTAAATATGGTGAGTGAGGAGCAGGTCGTAGTGGAAGAAAAAGGGCTTTATCGTTTACCAGATACATATCTGGATGAATGGTTTGTGCTGCAACATCGTTTTTCCAAAGGAATTTATTCTTTGGACACTGCCTTATGGTTACATGGATTGACCTTGACAGTCCCGTTTGAGATGAGTATGAGCTTTCCATATGGGACAAATACAAAAAATATCAAAGAAGGAGGAGTGCGACCGGTCATCCTACGTTCCAATTATGAGACAGGTATTGTGGAATTAGAGCGGCTACCAGGTCAAGTGGTAAGAGTGTATGAGCTAGAAAGGACATTGGTTGAGTGTCTTCGGCCTATTTACCATATCGATATTCAAGTAGTCGCTCCAGCTTTTCAGGCCTATTTTAAGAGTGGGACGATTAAGCTCTCAAAACTCTTTCAATACGCCAAGATTTTTAGAGTAGAAAAGAAGCTACAATCTTATCTGGAGGTATTACAATGAAGTTTTCAAATGCAGTTAGTTTTAAAGCGAAGATTAAAAATTTAGCGAAAGAAAAAGCGGTGCCTCCGCAACAAATTCAGCAAAATTATCTGATTGAACAAGTTCTGAAATTAATTGCGACGAGTAATTTTAAAGATCATTTTATTGTAAAAGGTGGCTATCTGATTGGGCACTTAATCGGAGTTGACAAACGTACTACAATGGATTTGGATGTTACATTAAAGGGAACAGAGCTAGATCAAAAGAACCTTCTGGCCATGTTCGAAGAGATTTTGTCACAGCCAACTGAGAATTTTAGTTTTACAGTGGATGGATTAGAACCGATTCGCAAAGATGATCAATATGGGGGCTATGCCTTAAAATTGAACGCGACATTTGAAAAATTGCGAGAGGTAGTCTTTATAGACATCACAACCGGAGACAGTATTACGCCTAGAGAGATTCGCTACACGATCGAATCTGTTTTCTCAAATGAAGTGATAAAGGTTTGGGCCTATAATCTGGAAACAGTTCTCGCTGAAAAATTAGAAGCAATCATTAGTCGAGGACAAGCTTCCACTCGTCCCCGTGATCGTTATGATCTTTTTTCCTTGTTTAAACTTAGAAATGAAGAGATTGACTACTTTGTACTAGGAAATGCATTGAAAAACACTACAACTAAGAGAGGAAGTAGCGAGTTTCTAGATTATTGGGAAGAGCAAGTAGATAGTATTGAAAATTCTGAGTATCAAAGACAGCTTTGGCTACGGTATCAGAAGCAATTTACTTATGCTCGACTGATTTCATTTGAAGAATCTGTTCAAGTTGTAAGGGATTTGATGCAAAAAACTGACACTAAGAGGGACGATTAGTACTCTAACCTAGACTTGGAATGGCACCTTTGGATTAGCTCTCCCCCACATTCCAAAAAACCACAAACCGCTAACGTTTTCAATCAATGTTAACGATTTGTTTCGAATCTTCTTCCAACTGTACTTGAACTTCTTCGATAAAGGCTCGTTCAATCGGACTTTGTTTACGGTTTTTCTTCCAGATGAGGAAAAGCTTTGAGACTTCGAGATTTTCTATTGGGATGGTGACTAAATCTGGGTCATGTAAGATGCCATCAAAGGCGAGGGCGATTCCGACGCCTGCTTTGACTAGGAGGCCGGCGTTGTAGAGGAGGTTGTAGGTGGCGGCAATTCTGGCTTGATCCAGTTCTTGGAAAATCAGATGTTTGCTATCGGTTTGAGAGGAAATGATGAGGGGATAGGCTAGGACATCGCTTAAGCTCACTTGTTTTCGTTTGGCTAGTTTGTGGTTTTTGGGAACGATGATAGACCAGCGATCCTTTCTGGGGAGCTCTAGATGCTGGTGTTTTTGTGGGATTTGGGTTCCGAATACGATTCCAAAGTCCAGGGTTCCTTGGTTTAGGCCTTCGTATACGTCGTCGGCGTTGCCGGAGCGGAAATGAAGGCGGACTTGTGGGTAGAGAGTGGTCATGCTTTCACTGGCGCGTGCGATCAGTTGGAGTGAGGAACTTTCGGCTGCTCCGATATAAATTTCTCCAGTGATGTCTCCTTGTTTTCCAAGATTTTCTTCTGTTTTCTTAACCAGGGATAGGATTTCCAGTGCCCGATTGTAGAGGTATTGTCCATCGTCCGTCAGCTGGATTTGGCGGCTCGAGCGTCTAAGGAGCAGGGTTCCGAACTCTTCCTCCAAGTCTTTGATTTGTCGTGACAGCGTTGGTTGGGTAATGCTGAGTTTTTCTGCGGCACGCGTGATACTTCCCTCTTGGGCGATGGTTACAAAGTAATTTAGAACACGTATATCCATTTTGTTATTCCTCCTTTTTTTGTTATATACCTAAAAAGCATATAATAGATAGAAAATAGGTATTTGTTATTTTATTTTGTGAGAGTTATACTGGTTTTACCGTAAAAATAGAAAGTAGGAAATCGCAATGAAGCAGACTAAACTTGAAACAAAATGGGATAAGGTCTTTGCCAAAAGTGACCGGGTACATCATGAAAAAGTGACGTTTACCAATCATTTCGGGATTGAATTGGTAGCGGATCTCTATAAACCTAAGGATGTATCCGAGAGCCTACCGGCTTTAGCCGTAGCGGGGCCTTTTGGAGCGGTTAAGGAACAGGTATCCGGGCTTTATGCACAAGAAATGGCTGAGCGAGGTTTTCTAACAATTGCTTTTGATCCCTCATTTACAGGAGAATCCGGAGGCTTCCCACGTGCTATGCACTCTCCGGATATCAATACAGAAGATTTTCAAGCAGCGATTGATTTCTTGGTGACCCATCCACAGGTTGATGAAAATCGCATCGGGGCGATTGGAATCTGTGGCTGGGGTGGTTATGTCATCAACTTAGCGGCAATTGATCCACGAGTTAAGGTGTCTGTAGCTTCAACTCTGTATGACCTTTCTCGTGTAGCTGCAAAGGGATATTTTGATGAAGCTGATAGTGAAGAAGCCCGTCACCAAGCGCGTGTGGCTCTGGCTGAACAACGAACTGCTGATACTAAGACAGAAACGTTCCTATTAGCAGGTGGTGTAGTGGATCCTTTGCCAGAGGATGCTCCTTATTTTGTGAAAGATTACTATGCTTATTATAAACAGCCTCGTGGCTACCACGCGCGTAGTGTCAATTCTAATGATGGTTGGGCTGTCCAAGCAGCCACTTCACTGGCCAACACTCGTTTGTGGCGATACAGTTCTGAGATTCGCAATGCCGTTTTAATTGTTCATGGCGACAAAGCCCATTCCTATTATATGGGAAAAGATGCCTTTGCCCAACTAAAAGGTGACAACAAAAAGCTACTGACAGTAGAAGGAGCTAGTCACACAGATTTATATGATCAGATCGATAAGATTCCATTTGATGAGATGAAGGACTTTATCCTTGAAAATATGAAGTAGGAGAATGTGATGACGAGCTTGCTTGAGAGAATTCAAAATCAGGGTGAGATTCTACCTGGGGATTCGCTGTTCCAAGAAATACACCAGATAAAGTCTGAGAAAGGGCCAATCATTCAGCGCTTAAACACTGGAATGATGTCAAAGGAAGAAATTCAAAAGCAGGTAAGCTCCATTACTAGTCTGAACCTTGATCAGTCTGTGGAAATTTCTCTCCCTTTCCAAACAGACTTTGGCGCCCAGATCCGTTTTGAGAAGGATCGCTTTATCAATAAGGGAGCTTTCTTTGTGGATTTAGGTGGAATTGAGATTGAAGACCACGTTTTGATTGGTCTCAGGGTAACACTTCTAACGGTCATTCTTATCTTGGAACCCGCGAAAAGAAGGGGTTAGTGACTCGGCCAATTAGAATAAGCAAAAATGCTTGGTTAGGGGCTGGTGTAACAGTTCTTCCTGGAGTTACGATTGGTGAAAATGCGGTTGTTGCGGCAAATAGCACGGTGAAGAAGAACGTTCCAACTGATACAATCGTAGCAAGAATTCGAGCAACAGTCATTAGAAGTCTATCCTAACAACTAGTTCATTGTAAAAAGGAGAAATAGCATTGTGGCGGTGTTTGTCACTTGGCAACTTCAAAATGCAACCTCGGTAGGTCAATTTACCCAACAAATGATGGAAGAGTATTAATACTCATTAAATTTCAAAATCTGACGTTGTCAAACCTCTTCGGTGAACCTTAGTTCTACCATCATCGGCGTTCCTAGTCATCTTTTTGAAATTTTTCGAGTATTCCGATTTAGAAGTTAGTTAAGTATAAATAGACACAAAAGAAATAATTAGAGAGTTTGTGGGACAGTCAGATTTTTATGATAGTTCGAGCTCTCCAGAGGCTAGGGTCTATTTCATTGATCGAGGGAATGGTTTTTATTTGAAGCAAAGTTCAAAGGGAACTTTGAAGCTAGAAGCAGAAATGACTGGTTGTTTTCATTCCAAGGGACTGGGAATTGAGGTGATGAGTTATGTTTCGGAGGCTAGCGATTGGTTTTTGACTGCAGCTGTTAAGGGAGAAGACGCGGTTGCTCAAAGATATACTCTTTTAGTTTATCTTTTATTACTGTGTTAGCTCGTCTTGCCGTACTTAAGTACTGTCTACGACTTGCTGCCTTGTACTAAAAGTAAACTAAAACTCCAAGCAGGCTTCGCCTGCTAACTCATGACGGAAAATTAGTTTAGGTATATAATAAAGATGAGCAATACAAATCCGTAAGTTTATTAGGGCTTTGCCGAGCCTGTAACTAAAACTG
>NZ_JADXDQ010000031.1:0-22072 GCF_015831295.1 Streptococcus sp. NLN64 | reverse complement strand
GCTCAAGGCGTATTCGAGTTATCTCATGACTCTTATTCATCCAGTTTTAGTTACAGGCTCGGCAAAGCCCTAATAAACTTACGGATTTGTATTGCTCATCTTTATTATATACCTAAACTAATTTTCCATCATGAGTTAGCAGGCGAAGCCTGCTTGGAGTTTTAGTTTGCTTTTAGTACAAGGCAGCGAGTTGTAGACAGTACTGAAGTACGGCAAGACGAGCTAACACAGTAATAAAAGATAAACTAAAAGAGTATAAAAGACTCTAAAACGATTGTTAATGCCCTTTTGGATCAACTCATGCTCATTCAATTTCAAAATCTGACCTTGTCAAGCTTGACGGTGAGCTGATTGATGATGTACTTTGCATGCATTATCGATAGGATTCAACAGGTCTCCCAGACCTGTTGAATAACACCATCATCGGCTTTACCAGTCATCTCTTTAAAAGATTCGAGTATCAATTCTCAGAATTCTCTCGATTCTCTCTTAACTTGAATACAAACGGAACTTGCAAATATGGGTACCAAGTTGGGTACAAAAAAATAAGGCTCCCTGAAACTCAGAAAGCCTTATTTCATAAGCATTTAGGATCCCTCTTTTTTAAAATCAAAAAGAGGCGATAGAATGGTTGAATAAAGTCTCAATCATCCTATTTCTGTTAGTGAAATCACTATGACGCAGTGGTTGATTGTTGTTTTCGTTCGTTTTCAAACTCCGAAAACAACCGAATCAACTGTGCGGAGGTTGGACTACGAACGATTTTTATAATTAATATCGTTCTGTCCAACTCTCTTATTTCGCGATTGGGTAAACAGAAACTTGTTTCTTATCGCGACCTTTACGTTCAAAGCGTACTACACCTTCAACTTTAGCGAAAAGTGTATCGTCACCACCGCGACCTACGTTCACACCTGGGTAGATGTGAGTACCGCGTTGACGGTAAAGAATAGATCCACCAGTTACAGTTTGTCCGTCAGCAGCTTTTGCTCCAAGACGTTTCGCTTGTGAATCACGTCCGTTAGATGTGGAACCTCCACCTTTTTTGTGGGCGAATAATTGCAAGTTAGCAAGATTCATTTTCAACATAATTGTTTTCCTCCATATTAGCTTTCAGTGATAACTTTTGTTTGTACAAACTCCGACGAGTCTTCCGCCAAATTTGCCATACCGAGAAAGAAGGATTCAAAAAAGAGTTGAGCCATCTCTCTCTGATGAGGGGGAATGCTTTGTGGAATCTCCACGCGTAAAAAACCACCCTCGGTTTCGTTTAATTCTAGATGCGGTTCGAAGCCTGCGAATTTCTCAATTGAATTCACAAAATTAATAGCAAGCGTAGAAACCGACGCACACACGACATCAAAGCCGTACTCGCCACTGGCAGCATGTCCAGTAATTTCTGCACTCCTCAGCTCGCCATCTTCGGCTTTTTCAAAGACTGCTTGTATCATGTGTTCACCTCTAATTAAGCGTTGATTGCGTTAATGACAACTTTTGTATAAGGTTGACGGTGACCTTGTTTACGGTGGCTACCTTTTTTAGGTTTGTACTTGAAAGTTACAACTTTCTTTTGTTTTCCTTGTTTTTCAACAGTTCCAACTACAGAAGCGCCAGCGATTACAGGAGTTCCAAGGACAGTTTTTTCACCACCTACAAGAACAACTTCGTCAAAAGTAACTTCTTGACCTGCTTCAACGTCCAACTTCTCAACGTAGATTGCTTGACCGACTTCAACCTTAACTTGTTTTCCGCCAGTTTTGATAATTGCGTATGTGCTCATTATGCACCTCCTATAAAATTTTTCGGGTTTCCCCTTTTGTGAAGACTCGCCTAGCACCGTGGGGCGAACCACTTAAAACGATGTTCGTGCGGTTGCACAGGATGTGCATAGTCAACTCTTGTATTCTACCCCATTCAAAATAAAAATGCAAGAGAAAAGTCAATTTTTTAAAGCAAATCCTCAATTAAATCATCGACTTGGTCTTGTTGCACTTGAGGAGTGATTTCCGTAACCTGAATACCTGCAACAGCTCTTTCGACTAATCCGTCAACATCCAAACGTTGTTCGTACTGCTCCACATTTTTGATTTTTGGATTTGTTTTAGGGCGATCAGGCGCAAAGATGGTACAACAGTCTTCGAAGGGTTGGATGGAAATATCAAAAGTATCGATGGCTTGGGCGATGTCAATAATTTCCAATTTGTCCATGGTCACCACTGGACGGATAATCGGAGTGGAACTAACCGCGTTGATAGCCTGCATACTTTCAACCGTTTGACTCGCAACTTGCCCCAGACTTTCCCCATTCACAATAATCTGACCACCTCGAACTTCTCGAATGCGATCCGTGATGCGCAACATAAAGCGACGAGTCAAGGTCATCAAATACGCTTCAGGCGCTTTTTCTTTGATTTCTTCTTGAATCTCTGTGAAGGGGACTTCAATAAACTGAATATTGCCACCAAACTTGGTTAATTTCCGTGTTAAATCATGGGCCTTCTTCAAAGCACCAGGACTGGTATAAGGAGGACTGGCAAAATGCACCGCTTCAATTTCCACACCACGTTTGAGGGCCAAGTAACCAGCTACCGGTGAATCGATTCCTCCAGACAGCATCAACATTCCTTTACCAGAAGTTCCAACTGGTAGACCACCAGCAGCTCGAATGCGTTCATGTGTCAGATAGGCTGCTTCTTCTCGAATTTCCACTTGAAGATTGATATCTGGTCCCTTCATGGCAACTTGCGCATAAGGGAAGTTGCGGAAAACAACGTCTCCCAATGTCACATTCAATTCACGGGAATCCTGCTCGAAGCTATGATCGCTCCGCTTGCTTGAGATTTTAAAGGTCATCCCTTCCTGATAGATGGACGACATAATCTCTAACACTGCCGCTTCTAAGGCCGGAATGGATTTCTCAACCTTGTAGACGGGAGAGAAATTCTGAATCCCAAAGACTTCTTTCAAGTTTTGAGCAACGGCTTCATAATCAGCCCCATTCAAGTAGACATGCGCCCGATCTCGATCTGCGGTAATTTCTACCTGGGGAAAAGGAGAAAGGACATCCTTGATATTGCGGCGGAGTTGTTTAATAAAACGCATACGGTTTTTCCCCTTGGTGGACAATTCCCCGTAACGCACCATAATTTCTGAATATTGCATGTTTAACGTACTTTCCTTGTCTGTTGATAAATCAGTTTAAAGGTGGTTAAAAATTGTTCCACCTGTGCCATAGTATTCTCCCGTGAGAAACTCAAGCGAACGGCTGAACTAGCTCGATTGCCAGGAATCCCCATCGCAATCAAAGTACCCGCAGGTTTTCCAGCCTTAGCGGAACAAGCACTCGTTGTTGAGACAAAAATGTCGTAAGATTCCAAAGCATGTAAAAGTACCTCACCCCGAACGTCCTTGATTCCAAACGTTAAAATATTCGAACTATAACCGTCTAAACCTGAAAAGATTTCTACATCCTCATACTTGGACAACTCTTGGAAAAGACTAGATTTGATAGCTGCCATTCGTCCTTGAACCAGGTCTTGCTCCTCCAAGGCCAAGCGAAGTGCCTTAGCCATAGCTCCGATGCCCGCCAGATTTTCAGTAGTAGACCGGCGATTCTCCTCTTGCCCACCACCTGTAAGCAAGGGAGACAGCCGTTTTCCCTTCTTAAGAAAAGCAAATCCTACACCCCGCAGTCCATGAAATTTGTGACCCGAAAAACTCGCAAAATCAACACGTTCCGGCAAAAATAAGGAGAGATCCACCTTACCAAGCGCTTGAACTGCATCCACGTGAAGTGAAACCTTGGGCCAAGCCTCCAAAATGCTGGCAATTTCAGGAATGGGTTGAATACGACCAATCTCATTATTCACGGCCATAACCGAGACTAAGATTGTATCCGGTCGAATCTGTGAAGCAAACTGCTCCACATCAATCTGCCCTGTCTTGTCAACTGGAATGAGCTCCACCTCAAAACCCTGCTGCGTCAACCATTGGGCAGACTCTGCAATGGCAGGATGCTCCACCGCTGAAATCAAGATATGGCGCCCAAAATCTTGCTTCTCGAAAGCCACACCTTTCAGAATCCAGTTGTCGGCCTCGGTGCCTCCAGAGGTAAAAACAATTTCCTGTGGATCCTTCCCGATTAAATTCGCAACTTGTTTACGTGAAGCCTCCAAAAAACGATGAGCCTGATTTCCAAGTCGGTGCAAACTAGAAGGATTTCCCCAAATTTTTGAAGCTATTTCTGTATAGGTGGCCAAGACCTCCGGATATGGACGGGTAGTGGCCGCATTATCAAAATATATCATGCTGACTCCTTGTTTTCAATGCTCCTATTATATCACTAGTTTTTGATAAAGCGGCAGCAAAAGTCACAAAACTTGGATGCAAGGTTAAGGTTAGGAACTCTAGCCAAAAAAAATCGACAAACACCCAGCTACTTACGTCAAAAGCACCAAACGAATCCTCAGAAAATCAACCACACTCGAATGCTTTTTCCATTCAATTCACGACAATGGACCGGAAGTTACACTTCCATTCCCTTTTCTCGATCTTCCAGCATCTGGGTGCCAATATCAACAAGATTCCTATTCCTACAGAAAAAAAGCTGAGTAAAAATTTCCAACCTCTAATTTTTATTTAGTTGAAACTCTTTGAAGCAGTAGTTGATTGGTGTTTTCGTTCGCCTTTCAGACTCTGAAAACAACCTAATCAACTGTGCGGGGGTGGGAAGACGAACTCTTTTTGACCAAAGGAGTTCTTTCCCACTCCCGTCGACTTTAAGTATTTGGTTGGTCGGCACCCCAACATCTCAGATACCTCAATAGGTGCGGCAGGAACCATTTCTGCCCTCAAATACTTCTACTTCCTAAAGTCTACCATAAACTTTGCAGATTAATTCTGTGGAACCCAGTTCAATCTTGAATTTTCTTCTGCCCCTAGCTATAATAGGAAGAGTAAAGGAGAACATCATGACAGAATTATCAAGACGTAAGAAACAAAAATCAAAGAAACCAGTCATTGACAAAGAAAAAACTAAACAGAAGTTAAATTCCGGTCTTAATGCCTTTCAACGAACATTGGCCATTGTTGGTGGTATTCTTGGTTTGATTACGGCCTCCATTACCATCTACACCTTTATGAACCGGAACAACCCTTCAAATGGGAATTCCAACCCCGTTCAAACCATTATTCGCCAAATTCAAGGTAACCCTGAAACACCTAGCTCAAGTAGTCAGGTAGAAACTGGAAATACTGAAACAATCCCTTCCTCCAGCGAAACAGTGACTACTAATGAGAGTTCAAGTCAAGAACCTACAATTGAAACCAATAATTCAGCAACAACCGAGGTTCCAATCACAAGCAGTGGAGAAGCTACTGGAACTGAATAACTTTCAAAAAAAAGTTGAGACTGCCAAAATGCATCTCAACTTTTTCTTTTGTCTTCAAATTTTCCCATCTCTATATAAACTGTCGCTTCATTTCTACATGAGGGATTCCATCTTCCAAAAATTCCTCAGAAGTCACATGAAAACCAAATTTTTCATAGAATCCAATGGCATAAGACTGAGCTTCGAGTACAATCTCTTCCAAGTTTCCCGTCTGAACTAAATAGTCAATGGCTTGCGCCATAACTTCAAAACCATGTCCCTTCCCTCGCGTTAATGTTAAAACACGCCCAATTTGATAGCGGTTCCCTTCATTATCTAAGGGAATCATCCGAAGATAAGCGACCAACTCCTCTTCTTCCTTTAGCAAAGCATGCAGACATGTGTCATCCACCCCATCGATATCCTGATAGGGACAATTTTGCTCCACTACAAAAACTTGGACACGTGCCTGCAAAAGAGCGTACAACTCACTCTTACTCAATTGCTCAAAGCTTTTAATTGCGATATCTAGAGTCATTTAGCTTCCTCCTCTTTGTTACTAGCTCTAGTTTAACACAGTCGTACTGGAAAATGCTAGAATAGGAAAAGAGAGATACTTATGTCGAATAAGGGACTGACATTCTTTCCCGGAATTGGAGGATCTTATGAAAAATCAACTACCGTTTTACTATAGGACATGGTTTATCTCACTTTTGTTCTTCATTTCCCCGGTTACCTATTACATACCAGCCATTATTGCTATGAATTTGCTCCTTCAATCAAGAACCGAATTCCCTTTGCTCAAGAAGGATGAAATTGAAAAAGAGGAAAAATTAGTAGTTGAGGCTGAAGAAACTCTTAGGAAAGCTAAGTTAGATGCCGAAAGATTGCTTCAAGTAGCTAAAGAAGAAGCTGAATCAATCGTGAGGGAAGCCAGAGAACAAAATTCTAACTAAATAAAAATAAATGAGCCCACTGTTTCCCTCAATCCTTACACCCATTGTTACAAAAAAAAGAGATTGCAGACTTTGACAAAATCAAAAAATTTTCTAAACATTTGGGCCAGATTTGGGACAAAGAACACAAGAATGCTATTAAATAAAGGATTTTAAACACATATTATGATTACCAAAGAATTTGATACTATTACTGCTATTTCCACTCCCCTTGGTGAGGGAGCCATCGGCATTGTCCGACTTTCTGGTTCGGATAGTTTAACCATTTTGAAAAAAGTTTTTAAGGGAAAGAACCTGGATCAGGTGGCTAGTCATACCCTAAACTATGGACATATTATCGATCCGGATAAAGATGAAATCCTGGATGAGGTCATGGTTGGCATTATGCTGGCTCCTAAGACTTTTACCCGTGAAAATGTTGTCGAAATCAATACACACGGCGGCGTGGCTGTTACAAACGAGATTCTTCAGCTGTTGATTCGGCAAGGGGCACGTTTGGCCGAACCGGGTGAATTCACCAAACGCGCTTTTCTAAACGGCAGGGTTGACCTGACTCAAGCTGAAGCCATTATGGATTTAATCCGTGCCAAAACCGATAAAGCTATGAATATCGCGGTCAAACAATTGGATGGCTCTCTTTCACAGTTAATCAATGATACCCGGCAGGAAATTCTAAATACCCTGGCTCAGGTTGAGGTCAACATCGACTATCCGGAATACGATGATGTGGAGGAACTGACCACTCAGCTGCTGCAAGAAAAAACAGCAGACTTTGAGCAGTTGCTAACCTCCCTGCTTCAGACAGCCCGCCGAGGAAAAATCCTTCGCGAAGGGATCACGACTGCTATTATTGGTCGTCCCAACGTTGGAAAATCGAGCCTACTCAACAGCCTCCTGCGAGAGGATAAAGCTATTGTAACGGATATTGCGGGTACGACACGGGATGTCATTGAGGAGTATGTCAATATCCAAGGCATTCCGCTCAAACTCATTGATACAGCGGGAATCCGTGAAACCGAGGATATTGTTGAGCAAATTGGGGTTGAACGCTCCCGCAAAGCTTTAGCTGAAGCAGATTTGGTTCTACTCGTTCTAAACTCGAATCAAGCTTTGACAGATCAAGATCGTCAACTCTTGGAAATAACTCAGGATATGAATCGAATTGTTCTCCTCAACAAAACAGATTTAGAGTCCAATATTGAGAGGGATCAAGTGCCCACAGATGCAATCCCTATTTCTGTGCTGACACAAGATAACTTGGAAGCAATTGAAGAACGGATTAATCAACTCTTTTTCGAAAATGCTGGTCTGGTCGAGCAAGATGCCACCTACCTGTCAAATTCTCGTCACATTAGTCTCATTGAAAAAGCTGTAACCAGTCTCCAGGCTGTGAACGAAGGCCTAGAACTCGGCATGCCTGTAGATCTTCTTCAAGTCGATTTAACGCGAACTTGGGAAATTCTCGGGGAGATTACCGGAGATGCAGCACCAGATGAACTCATTACACAACTCTTCTCCCAATTCTGTTTAGGAAAATAAAGATATTCTACATCTACCAAAAAAGCCAACCCCATGTGAGGTTGGTTTTTTGTCTATTCATTTTTGTACTTAAGGAATATTAAAACCGAAATACTCAAATCTTTCAAAGTGGTTTGATAAGGCCAGAATTTGAAATTTTAGTATTAAGCATTCAAGCTATCAGCTTCTACCACTTTCAAGTAGGCTTCCGCTACACTAGCTTCTGCCAACTTTTCATCAATGAAACTACCGTTTGAAGTTCGCTCCAAGAGACTTACGTGTGCTAGTTCAACTGGATAGTATTGCCCGCTTTGATCCAAAACTTCCAAAAGTCCAGGTCCATCGACAGAGATAGGTCCCGCCATAAAGACACGATGAGGTGCTTTTTTCAATTCTTTCAAGACTTGCAAGCCACGGCCAGCTCGACCAGCTAATGGGAAGTCTGTCACACGATTGGCCTTAATAGCACCTCGTTGTGTGAGCAGATAGAAGGTCTCAGATGTAACTGGGAAAGCCGCTACCAGCCAATCATCTGCTTTGAGATTCATAGCCTTGACACCTGCTGCTTTGGCACCGACTTGAGGAACCTCCTCAGCGGCAAAGTGGAGGGCATAGCCCAAGTGACTGATGGCCAAAATAGACTCTTGCTCAATTGGGGAAACGGAGATAACCTGATCTTGCTCACCCTTGAGTTTCATATACACCGTTGATTTAGACTTATAAGTCCGCCAAGGTTTGATTTCTGAAAGCGCCAAACGCTTGATTTGACCGGATTGACTGGCAACCAAATAGGTTCCCGATTCAAAATCCGACACAATTTGCGCAAAGACAAGTTCCTCTTCCTGGCTGAAATTCGTGATGGATTGGCTCAGATGCTCACCCAAATCCTTCCACCGAATATCCGCCAGCTCATGAACTGGGCGATAGATGACATTTCCCTTATTGGTAAAAAGCAAGAGGTGCTGAGTTGTTTGACAAGACGCCAAGAGGATCAAATGATCATCCTCCCGCTTGCCCATCTCCTCTAGGTTAGAAGCAGAGAAGGAACGAGGACTGGTTCTCTTGATGTAGCCTGCCTTTGTCACTGACACATAGGTATCCTCTGCCACAATCAAGCTGGAACTATCAATCTCAATCGTCTGAGCCTGGTCTTGTAACTCTGATAAGCGAGGAGAGGCAAAGGTCTTTTTGACCTGCCGTAACTCTTTTTTCATGAGGTTAAAGAGGGTTCCTTCATCCCCAATGATGGCTTGCAATGTTTGAATCGTCTCTTCCAATTCACTTTGCTCAGCAAGAAGAATTTGCACATCCGTATTGGTTAAACGATAGAGTTGCAAGGTGACAATGGCTTCCGCTTGTTCCGACGTGAAGTCATAAGTAGCTTCTAGGTTCTTTTTAGCATCTGACTTGTTTTCCGATTGTCGAATCAAGGTAATGACTTCATCCAAGATAGATACCACCCGGATTAGCCCCTCTACAATATGCAAGCGTTTCTCCGCTTTCGCTTTTTCAAAACGACTACGAGCCAGAATAACTTCCTGGCGATGCTGAATATAGCTAGTCAGAATGCGGTGTAAACCAACTTGTCGTGGAGTGGAATGGTCAATGGCCACCATATTAAAATTGTAGTTGATTTGCAGGTCACTGTATTTGAACAAGTAATTCAAAATCAATTCAGCATTGGCATCTTTTTTCAACTCAATGGCAATCCGCAGACCTGTACGGTCAGTTTCATCCCGAACTTCAGCGATTCCAGCTACCTTATTGCCTAAGCGGATATCATCAATCTTTTTAACCAGACCGGCTTTATTGACTTCATAAGGCAACTCCGTAACCACAATCTGTTGCTTCCCACCTTTAAGAGCTTCGATTTCTGTTCTGGCACGAACCACAACTCGCCCTTTTCCGGTTTCATAGGCCTTACGGATTTCATCCTTACCTTGAACGATTCCACCAGTAGGGAAATCGGGTCCTGGTAGGAAGGTCATCAACTTGTCCAGTTTGGCATTGGGGTGGTCGATCAGATAGACCACAGCATCGATAACCTCGGCGAGATTATGAGGCGGAATGTCCGTCGCATAACCAGCTGAAATCCCTGTAGCCCCATTCACTAATAGATTGGGAAAGGCCGCCGGGAGAACCGTTGGTTCTTTTTCTGTATCATCAAAGTTCCAGGCAAAGGGAACCGTTTCCTTGTCAATATCCAGAAGCAGGTAGTCTGAAATCTCGGACAGGCGGGATTCCGTATACCGCATGGCGGCAGGTGGATCCCCATCCATGGAACCATTGTTCCCGTGCATTTCGACCAAGATTTCACGGTTTTTCCAGTCCTGACTCATCCGCACCATGGCATCGTAAATAGACGAATCCCCATGCGGATGAAAATTCCCCATAATATTTCCGACAGCCTTGGCCGACTTGCGGTAGCCTTTCTCAAACGTATTGCCGTCTTTATTCATGGAATAAAGAATCCGGCGTTGAACAGGTTTCAGACCATCCCGAATATCTGGCAAGGCCCGATCCTGAATGACATATTTCGAATAGCGTCCAAAACGCTCTCCCATAATGTCCTCAAGGGACATAGTTTGAATTGTCGACATCAGATTCCTCTTAGTTGATTTTCTTATACTCATTAAATGTCAAAATCCGAATTTGTCAAACCTTCTTGATGAACTTTAGTTGGTCCTTCATCGGTTTTCCTCGTCATTTTTTGAAATTTCGTGAGTAATTCTGATTTAGAAGTTAGTTAGGTCTTAAAATACACTAGACTCTTCCAAGGTGAAGGTGACATTTTCCTCAATCCACTTGCGGCGTGGTTCAACCTTGTCTCCCATTAAGGTAGACACGCGGCGTTCAGCACGCGCAACATCGTCAATGGTAACCCTGATTAAAGTACGCGTCTCTGGATCCATAGTGGTTTCCCACAATTGATCGGCATTCATCTCCCCCAACCCTTTGTAACGCTGAACAGTAGCCCCTTTCCCAAATTGTTTGCGAAGCTCCTGTAGTTCCTGATCTGTCCAGGCATAGGCCACTTCTTCTTTGGCACCTCGTCCCTTAGACATTTTATAAAGCGGTGGTAGGGCAATGTAGACCCGGCCAGCTTCGACTAAGGGTTTCATATAGCGATAGAAAAAGGTCAAGAGCAGGGTTTGGATGTGGGCACCATCGGTGTCCGCATCGGTCATGATGATCACCTTGTCGTAGTTGGCATCATCAATTTGGAAGTCTGCGCCTACGCCCGCACCAATCGTGTAGATCATGGTATTGATTTCTTCATTTTTCAAGATGTCCGTCATCTTAGCCTTGGCCGTGTTAATAACCTTCCCTCGAAGGGGGAGAATAGCTTGGAATTTGCGGTCCCGTCCTTGTTTGGCAGAACCTCCGGCAGAATCCCCCTCGACTAAGAAGAGCTCGTTTTTAGCAGCATTCTTGGATTGAGCTGGGGTTAACTTACCAGATAGAAGCCCTTTATCCTTTTTCTTCTTACCAGATCGGCTAGCATCACGCGCCTTTCTTGCCGCCTCCCGTGCGTCACGGGCTCGAATGGCCTTGCGAATCAAGTTTGCGGCCATTTCCCCATTTTCCATCAGGAAATAGGTTAATTGCTCATTCATGATCCCTTCGACAAATGGTCGAGCTAAGGGACTGCCTAACTTATCCTTAGTTTGTCCCTCAAACTGCAAATGCTCTTCAGGCACAAGCAAGGATAGAACAGCGGTCAAGCCTTCACGGTAATCGGAACCATCCAGATTCTTCTCCTTCTCCTTAAGAAGTCCGGTCTTGCGAGCGTAGTCATTCATGGCCTTGGTCAAGGCTGTTTTCAGACCTGTCTCATGGGTTCCCCCATCCTTGGTACGGACATTGTTTACGAAGGATAAAATATGATCGGAATAGCCATCGTTATATTGGAGAGCTACCTCAACCTGAAAGCCTTGATCCTCGCCCTTGAAATCTAAAATAGGGGTCAAGACCTCTTTCCCTTCATTGAGGTAAGCCACAAAGTCTTGAACCCCATTCTCGTAATGGAAAGAGACTTCATCCCCAGATCGCTCATCCTTGAGGCTAAGAGTAACATCCTTGAGCAAAAAGGCTGATTCATTCAAGCGATCGGCGATTGTTCCAAATTTAAAATTGGTCGTCGAGAAAATGGCGGGATCTGGCATAAAGTGAACCTTGGTACCAGACTCAGATTTCGGCGCTTTGCCAACCTTTTCCAAACCTGTTACCGGAGTTCCCCCCATTTCGAAACGCTGACGGTAAACAGCGCCATCCCGGGTAATTTCCACCTCTAGCCACAAGGATAGGGCATTCACCACAGAGGATCCAACCCCGTGCAAACCACCAGATGTTTTGTAACCACCTTGACCAAACTTACCACCCGCATGGAGAACCGTGAAAATCACTTCAACGGTTGGTTTCCCCAGCGCGTGCATCCCGACAGGCATTCCACGTCCATGGTCGGCAACAGAAATGGAGCCATCTTGATGGATCACCACATCGATGCGATCTCCAAAACCAGATAAGGCCTCATCGACAGCATTGTCTACAATTTCCCAAACCAAGTGGTGCAGACCCACTCCATCGGTTGAGCCAATGTACATTCCAGGACGTTTCCGAACCGCGTCCAAACCTTCTAAGACTTGAATGGCATCATCATTATAGGCTGTTAGACTGACCTCTTTTTTTGCCATAGTGTCCTCCTTGTTTTCAGTACTTTCTATCTTACCAATTTTTCAAGATTTTGCAAAAAATAACGAAAGATTCCTTTGACGAAAGTAAGAAAAGACCAAAAGTTAGAACCCTTCTGGTCTTCCTATTCGATATACTCTTTTAGTTTATCGTTTATTACTGTGTTAGCTCGTCTTTCCGTACTTCATTGAAACTTTCTTCAAAAGTTTTATCAGCAAGCTCAAAATCTTCCTCAAGATTTTGAGCTGTCTGCGACTCGCTGCCTTGTACTAAAAGCAAACTAATACTCATTAAATTTCAAAATCTGACGTTGTCAAGCCTCTTCGGTGAACTTTAGTTCTACCATCATCGGCTTTCCTAGTCATCTTTTTGAAATTTTTCGAGTATTCCGATTTAGAAGTTAGTTAAGTATAAAAGACTGTAAAAAGTGCTACCGGATTGCCAATTCCGTTTCGGGGTCAAAGAAATGCGCTTTGTTTAGGTTAAAGGCAACTGTCACCTTTTCTCCGGCAACATACCGATGCTGAGCCTCCAAGCGCGAAACAAATTCTGTTTGCCCTACCTTGGAATAAAGCATCACCTCAGCTCCCAAAAGTTCAGAAACTACTACTTCTGCTTGGACATGAGACTGAGGATAGGTAGCTAATTCCAATTCTGTCGCCTTGATATCTTCAGGACGGATGCCTAAGGTCAAATATTTTCCTTCATACCCCTGTGCTACTAGGAGTTTGCGTCTCCCTTCTGGTAGTTCAAGCTCAAAGCCGTCTCCAAGCAAGTGCCCGTGATTCAACTTGACTTCAAAAAAATTCATGGCTGGACTCCCAATAAAGCTGGCCACAAATTTGTTCACAGGCTGCTTATAGAGTTCTTCAGGGCTACCGATTTGTTCCACTCGCCCAATGGTTCCTGTTCCTTCTGGATTTTTAGTAGCTGACATAATAACAATCCGATCTGCCAGAGTCATAGCCTCCGTCTGATCGTGGGTCACATAAATAGTCGTTGCGCCAATTCGGCGATGAATTTTAGCTATTTCTGTCCGCATGGAGACCCGTAATTTGGCATCCAAATTAGATAAAGGTTCATCCATCAGAAAAACTTTCGCATCCCGAACAATAGCCCTTCCCATAGCTACCCGTTGTCGTTGTCCACCTGATAAATCGGCTGGCTTGCGTTGAAGAAATTCAGTTAGCCCCAAAATCCTGGCTGCTTCCTCCACTCGCTTTTGGATATCTTCCTTACTGTATTTTCGAAGTTTAAGTCCAAAAGCCATATTGTCATAGACCGTCATGTGCGGATAGAGGGCATAGTTTTGAAAAACCATGGCAATGTCTCGGTCCTTTGGAGCTACATCATTCATCAATCGATTGTCAATATAAGCCTCCCCTTTTGTGATTTCCTCCAGACCCGCAATCATCCGTAAGGTTGTGGACTTTCCGCAGCCAGATGGACCAACAAAGACAATAAACTCCTTGTCCTTAATATCCAAATTAAAGTCCTCCACCGAATAGTGCTGACTATTGGGATAGCGTTTATAAATATTTTTTAAATGGAGTTCTACCATTTCATATCTCCTTCACAAAACCTAAATCTCAGTTCCCAACTGACTCATAGACTGGCGATAACTCTTGGGCGACTGCCCGCAAGTCCGTTTAAATATTTTATAAAAATACCCAACATTGCTATAGCCAACCTGAAAACAAATTTCCTCAATACTTGCCTGACTATGTAAAAGCAGTTGCTGGGCCACCTTAATTCGCTGCTGATTCAGCAACTCCGCAAAACTATGTCCTGTCTCCTTTTTAATCAACTGCCCCAGATATACCCGATTTAAATAGAAACGAGCACTGACCTCCTTCAATGACAACTCCTGAGCATATTGCTCTTGAATCAGCAAAATAACCTCACCTACATGTTGGCTGTAGCCTGAAGTTTGAACCAAATCCCTTATTTTTTTAATAAAAATTTCTAAGAGCTGATCCAGTTTCTCACTCGATTCCACCCCCTCATAAAAGGACTCTAAGCGGTGATGATGGGTTTGGCGAAAGTAATGAAACACATCCGAAACAATGTTCTTTACAAATTGCTTGGTCACATATAAGGGTGGGCAAGAAGCCTCCAGTGCTTTCTTTAAATCCGGTACCAATTGTAAAATCTCTAGAACCTGTCCAGCTTCAATTAAACCTTCAAAAGACTGGTAATAAAATTGCGAATCAAAGTCTGCTCCTTGTCCCAAGCCCCCATAAAAGAGAAATCGTTGAAAATGATCCACTAAAATTTCTAGCGTACTTGATGGCGTCACAACTTCCCTGTACAAAGCTGAAAACTCTTCCTCTCCTAACAATTGGAGATAATAAACCCGATGAAAAATCGTTTTCTCTCGAGCATAGTAATTTCCAAGGGGCTGTGGGTTAGCGACAAACCATCGAGGATTTTCGGCTTCTAACAAATCTTCGGGTGATAATATTCCAGCCAAAAACTGCTTTGAGGCAGCGGTCTCAGATTCCCTTTGCGTTTCTGGTAACGTTTGTAGGATCCTAGCCAATTCTTTTTTATTAATAGGCTTCACCAGATAGTCCAAAGCTCCTAAAGAGACGGCCTGGCGGGCATATTCGAATTCCTGGTAACCCGACATGATGATGACGTGAATCTGGGGATAGGTTCTCTTCATGAGTTGAATCATTTCCAGACCAGATAGCCCCGGCATGGTAACATCTGTTAAAACGATATCGACTGGATTTTCTTCCATGTAGGCCAAAGCTTGCTCGGCACTATCTGCTGTATAAACAATCTCAATCTGGTAGTCCTCATAAGGTAGAAGGTGCCTCATACCTTCTAAAATCATATACTCGTCATCTACGACCATCATTTTACGCATTCTGACCTCCTTCTTCAAAGACTTGGTCAATCTGGATTTTGAACCAGGTTCCTTGATTCAGTTCTGACCCAAGTTCCATCTGATAGCGCTCTCCAAATGAAAGAAGAAGCCGCTCATGGACATTGATCAAGCCAATTGACCGTAACCGGTTTTCTTGGCTCAGTTGACGTTTACTAAAAAGATCTTGGTATACCGCCAGGGTATCTCCCGACATCCCCTTTCCGTTGTCTCGTACAGATAAAATCAGACTCTGCCCCTCTTTACTTGCCTTCAAGCTTAAGGCATTGTCTCGTCTGCGCAAATCCAATCCATGTACAAAATAATTCTCCACCAGAGGTTGGAGTGTGAAACGAGGAATTTTCAAATTCTCACAACCTGCCTCAATTTGGAAGGCATAGGCAATGGACTTGGGATAACGCATCTGGCAAATATAACTATGTTTCTCACAAAAGGCTATTTCGTCCGCCACGCTTGTCCAGGGAGTAGGTGAAACATTTCCCCTGAGTAAACTGGAAAATTCATAGATCAGATCCCCGAGTTCTTCCATCTCCTTGCTGACTGCATACATGCGGAAAAACTCCAACGTGTTATAAAGAAAATGCGGATTGATTTGGGCCTGTAAGGCCCTCATATTGGCATCTTTCTGAGCTAGTTGGAGCCGATAAATGGCTTGCGTGTGTTGGTCTCGACTATCCAACATCTCATTAATTTCGGAAGCAATCATATGCATCTCTTGCTGTTTATTATCGGTTCGGATGCGCAAATCCTCCTCACTAGAGGCAATGGCTTGGATACTAGTTACAATATCTTCTACTTGAATTTCATATTGTCGAAAGACTCGACGTAGGAACCAAAGCAAAATACTTGCAAGGAACAATCCACCAAATAGAATAACGGCAATCAGGGAACCCATTTCAGTCAAGGCAGCACTTTTAAGAAAGGCGACTGAGATCTCCAAATCACCACTGCTTCGGCGGGTCTGAAATAAACTCTGCCCTTCCCGACCATATTGATAGACCAACCGATCTAAGGAATCTTGAACTCGGACTCGCAACCCCTCGCTACTTCTCCCCAGAACAACATCATCCAGGAGCTGCTGATCAACCGTTACATAAACAGTTGCCATCCCCTCTGTTGTAACTGGTGACAGCAAGGTCAATGTCAGACTATTTTCCGGTGCCTGGTAGTTTTCCAAAGCAAGCTTCCTTCCAGATTTATGATCCTGGTTGGAGACAAATACTGTATCCCCTTCAACAGGTACCAAATCTAGTCCTTTAACAAAGGGATAAT
Organism: Streptococcus sp. NLN64; assembly: GCF_015831295.1. Classification (NCBI taxonomy): domain Bacteria; kingdom Bacillati; phylum Bacillota; class Bacilli; order Lactobacillales; family Streptococcaceae; genus Streptococcus; species Streptococcus sp. NLN64. The sequence continues at coordinate 5,372 of NZ_JADXDQ010000031.1, read as the reverse complement.
AAAGATAGAGGGTTCGAATCGCATCCTGTAGAGAAATATCTTCTGATGAGTTCCGATTTTGATCCAGTAACCAAGACTGGTACTGGGATGGGCTTTCTTGAAAATACCGGTAATAGGCCTCCAAGTGCTTGCTATCCGTTAGATAATCTGCCAAATAATTGCCAACACGGCCTTGATAATCATCTAGCTCGACCTTTAAAATATCGGCAACTTCTTGTTGCAATCCCAAGCGACTTTGTTCATATTGCAGCCAGGTACTGTAGGATAAGATAGCGGTAAAAAAGATAACAATTCCTATGACGAGAACAGAGTAGCTCTTTAGTAATCGATGAAAAAACAAGGGTTTCATAAATAGCCCCTTTCAACTTTTTGAAAAAGAGGATGAAACACATCATAGACAAAGAACAACCACAAACATGGTAAAAAGAAGAATAACAAGAGGGGGAGCTTAAAGGTTAGCACCAAGCAAATTAGGCTGCCGGCTAAAAAGAGTAGAGGACCTTTCCAATCCAGAAAGAGGGCAATTGTCGCAAGTTTCAGCCCGAGGAATAGTGGAAAACGGAAATGGGTCGCTAACTTTAGAAAAAGAGCATACAGAGCTAGAACAAAACAAAGGCCTAAAAAATTGGTGATCAGTACCACTTGCTGCAACAGGGACGGCGGAAATTGCAGCAGCAACCATATGCCACTAAACAAAAAGACCGATACAGCTAGTAAAATGGCCAAACAAGCATTATGAAAACGGAAATGATTCTTAAAAATCTGAAATGCTTGGCCAAAATGATACTGTTTCCCATCCCAACCATAGGCATCATAGAGTTGCAAGAGGGTCGCATTAGCCGGTGAGAAACCCAGAAGAAATCCTCCGGACAAGACTAATACAAAATAGAGAGCACTGACTTTCATCAGGAAGAAAGCCAAGTTGAAAAAAGAATCCATCCACTTTAACATGATAACCTCTCCTTATCTCTATTTTACCAAAATACCGTTGTTTTTGTAAGCGTTTAACGAACCTTCAAATTCCGCTTTCTCTTTCAAGGAATCTGGCTATTGTCCAAAAGATCAGAAACCTCTCGACAACAAATAGAAAGAGGAGGCAGGAAAATATCCAAGCTCCTCCTCTAACCCATTAAAAACAATAGCGACTTATTCCCCACACAAAGGCTAGTCCGTTATACTCTTTTAGTTTATCTTTTATTACTGTGTTAGCTCGTCTTGCCGTACTTCAGTACTGTCTGCGACTCGCTGCCTTGTACTAAAAGCAAACTAAAAGACTATACAAGACCAATCTGCAGTTTCTTGCTGTCTGGGACTATATCCCCTATTTTTCAGCTAGGAAAGCATCATATTGTTTTTGCATCTCATCCATAACTTTTTGATAGGATGGTTCGGACTCCAACTTCTTGATCATTTCTGGAACAGCCTGATCTGGGTCAACGGTACCAGTATTGATGCTGGCTGCATATTGACTCATAATATTTTGAATGCTGGTAATTTCAGTTTTAACGGCATCGGCATTAAAGTTGAAACCAAGAAGTGGAGATTCTTGCGCACTAGCAAGCAATTCCTTAGATTTCTCAATATCCTTATCGGTTACCTTATCAGTGATATAGAGAATTTGGCTATTACCAGTGTTCCATGCTGACATCCGTGTATCATTCATGTAACCATCCAAGAGTTTAATACGATTTTCGGCACTTGGATCCTTTTCCCAGTTAACTCCTTCTGGACCAAAGACCAAACCATTGAGGAGCTCTGGATTGGTGTTCATCAAGGTTAAGACTTCCATAGCCTTTTCTTTATTTTTTGAAGTTTTGGAAATAACAAAATTGGCTACTTGTGTGGAACCATTGGTCTTATAGGCAGTTGTAATGGCTTGAGATGTAATTGGATACCCAGCCACAGTTGAAAGAAGACTATCACCATAGTCTGCAGGACCTTGGGTTTCTTCGCGCACAAACCAGTTTGCTACATCCAAGTTAAAAGTCGCATCTGTTGTCGCTGCATCGGAAAGAATGTATCCTTCCTTGTAGTATTTATGAATTGTCCGAAGATCTTCCATTCGACGATCTACTTGGAAAGGATTCACAATTTTTTTGGCATCCCCTTGCAAGTCAACCGCAAAAGGTAGTTCATTTCCTGCTGGGAACTCTAGACCATCGGTTGAGGGCTTGCTGGACTTAATCCAAGCTAAGGGTGTCACATCTTTTTCTTTTTCCTTGATTGTAGCCAACATGGGTTCCAAATCATCGTAGCTATCCACCTTGGAAATATCAAAACCATACTTGTCAACCAAGTCTTGGTTAAAGGATAGCATTTGTTGACTAGCTACATTTCCAAAAACTGGTACAGAGTAAATTTTTCCATCAATGGTTGTCCCCTTGATATAAGCAGGGTCGAGTGCGTCATAGAGGGCCTTTCCTTCTTTCTTGTAGAGGTCAGTGAGGTCCACGTAAGCACCTTTTTGAGCGTTGGTCAAATAGGTTGGGCTGTCCGCGAAGGCAATATCAAATTCTTCTCCTGATGAGGTAATGATGGCCATTTTATCCTTGTAGTCACCCCAAGAAATGTATTTGATATCCAAGTGGGCTCCAGCTTCCTTCTCAAGAATTTTATTAGCATTTTCAAGAAGCACATCCAAGTTCTTTGGTGCATCACCTATTTGATACATGAGGATATCGGTTACTCCATCTTTGCCACTGGCACTTTTTTCACTAGACTGATTTCCTGTCAAGGAGCCACAAGCTGCCAAACCAGCTACCGAGGCTAAGGCTAGACAAGATAATGCCATTTTCTTCCACGTTTTCATAGAGATCATCCTTTCTTTTTTCATTTACTCCTTTACTCCACCAATGGTTAATCCTTTTACAAAATACCGTTGGAAAAATGGGTAGAGGCAGGCAATAGGGAGGGTCGATACAACCACAATGGCCATCCGTGTTGCTTCCTTAGGTAGAGTCCCTGATACTGCGGAAGAGACTGTGGCCGCTGCTGCTGCATTTTCGGATAGATACTGTATATTGGCTTGGATCTTCATCAATAGGTATTGCAAGGGATAGAGGTTGTCACTCTGGATATACAGGAGTGCATTGTACCAATCATTCCAGAATGCCAAAGCCGTAAATAGGGCAATGGTCGCAATTCCTGGTAGTGTTAAAGGCAAACAGATCTGGAAAAAAATCCGAAATTCACTGGCACCATCAATCCGAGCCGATTCAATAATAGATTCCGAAATCGTTTTTCGGAAAAAGGAACGCATGACCATGATATTAAAGGGAGATAGAAGCATCGGGAAGATTAAAGCTGCCACACTATCCTTTAAATTTAACAGCGAGGTCATGACAATATAAGTCGGGATGGTCCCTGCACTAAACAACATGGTGAAAAGGGCCATCAGTGTAAAAAATCGTCTGTACTTAAAACTATTTCTGGAAATAGCATAAGCATAGAGCACTGTGAAAAAGACATTCAGGCTTGTTCCTACAATGGTTACAAAAAAAGTAATAAAGAGGGCTTGAAAAATCTGATCCTTTAATTGGAAAAGGTATTGATACCCTGCTAAACTCCACTGCTCTGGCCAAAAAGAATATCCATTAATGGCCAAACTTGTTTCATCCGTTAAGGAAATGATAATCACAAAAAGAAAGGGCAGCATGCATGACAGAGCAAAAATCCCCAACAAAGTCGAAAAGAACAAATCCGTCTTTTTACTAAAGGAGTGGATGGAAACAGATGTAATTTCTCTTTTTTCTTTCATAGTTTCCTCCTAGAATAAGGCCGATTCTTTATCAAAACGCCGAACAATCAAATTGGTGGAAACCACCAAGAAGCATCCCACAATGGATTGATAAAGTCCTGCTGCAATCGCCATCCCAATATCTCCAGTCCCGGCAATACCACGATAGACATAGGTATCCAAAACTTGGGTCACATTAAAGAGGGGACCTGAATTCTTAGGAATTTGGTAGAACAAGCCGAAATCCGCCCGAAAGATATTTCCGACTGCTAAAATCGTCAAAATAGTAACTAAAGGCAATAGTTGCGGAATGGTAACGTACCGAATCCGTTGCCACTTACTGGCTCCATCCACAATTGCAGCCTCATAATAACTGGGATCAATCCCCATTATGGTCGCATAGTAAATAATACTGTTGTAACCCAATCCCTTCCAAATTCCTAAAAACAAGAGGATAAAAGGCCAGTAACCTGGACTGCTGTACCATTGGATTGGCTCCATTCCCATATCTACTAAGAGGTTATTAAACAAACCCTTGTCTGGGCTCAAAAAAGCATAGACAAAGAATGAAATAATGACCCAAGACAGAAAATAAGGAAAAAGGGTCGTGGTCTGGTAAAGCTTGACCAATCTCTTAGACCGCATTTCTGAAAAGATAATGGCAATTCCCACTGCAAAAATCAGACCTAAAAGAATAAAACCAAGATTATACAAGAGGGTATTTCGGGTAATGATGTAGGCATCTGAGGACTGGAAGAGAAATTTAAAGTTGTCCAAACCGATCCATTCACTTTTCAGGACACTGTCAATAAAACCTTCACCAGTATGCCGATAATCCTTAAAGGCAATCACATTCCCTAAAACGGGAATATAGAAGAAAAGTATCAACCAGAGGACACCCGGCAAAACCATCAGGAAAAATATGGCATTCTGCTTCAGATTTTTCAGCAAATCCTTCATAAAAACTCCTTTCTATCAAACATCTTCTTCCTTCCTCTTTAGTCTACTCTCTTAGGCCAGCTCTGTGAATTGCCATATTATAGCGAAAATTCTACAAATTATAGTTCTTACTATTTTTGGGGAAAAAATAGAGGTTGAGACAAAAGTCTTAACCCTCCTATTTTGTTTGGTGAAATCACTTTGACGCAGTGCTTGATTCGCTCAAACAGCTAAAAGACTGTTTGAGGAACGAGATAAAATTTGCGAAGCAAATAACAATTGTTCACTTTTATTGAAAGAACATTTCATGTTCTCTTATCCAGAAACTAATCGAGTAGAGTCTAATTGATAGCCCCTCTCACACCACCGTGCGTGCCGTTCGGCACACGGCGGTTCAGTTAACTTTTAACGCATGTCGTTTTAAGTAGTAACCCGAATTATTCATACCCTGAATATCTTTGCGTAACTATCAAAAAAATCATCAGAAACAAGCAATAAACAATTGCAATTCTGATGATTTTTATGAACGATCAAGCTTTTCTATAAATAAAGATGGGTCTGCTGTCTTACCACCCTAAAAAAGGGCAGACTCCGCCCTTGGTGCGACTCTCGATTTTTAAAAATGTATTCTATTTGATTCGGTATCCTAATTTCCTAACAAAGGAGGACTGGTATCCCTTACTGCATAGAGAACGGG
>NZ_JADXDQ010000030.1:0-22213 GCF_015831295.1 Streptococcus sp. NLN64 | reverse complement strand
ATCGCATAGATTTATCATAGTGAACGAGCTAGAATCTACCATATCAATCTCCATTCTGATGATTTATAAGACTAGTATAGCTAGATTTCTAGTTCAGTTGAAGACACCTTGTTATTGGGCGTTTACGGAGAAGTGAATGAATAGACCTATAATATTGCTGCTCTTCGTTTTCTTTCCGAATCGAAGGTCTTGTCAAGAGTCCTAAAATCTGGTAAAATAAATACTCGAAATAAAGACTTTTAAGGTAGGACAGAGAGCCTACTAAGGACTTTTCGAACATTCAGTATAAAATAGGAGTGGGGTTGTGCAAACTCTACACTTGTTTTGTGTGATATTTAATCGAATACAAATCCGCCAGAGTCTCATTTCATGATGAGGCTTTTTTTAAAGCCAAATCAAATAAAACGCGCCTTCTTATTTTGATATAGTCTTTTAGTTTGCTTTAGAATAAGGCTGCGGGTCGTAGACAGCTCAAAATCTCTGAGGGAGATTTTGAGCTTGTTGATAAAACTTTCGAAGAAAGTTTCAAATAAGTACGGCAAGACGAGCTAACACAGTAATAAAAGATAAACTAGAAGAGTATAAAGAATGCCATCAAAATAAGAGAATACAAAGGGGGATAAAATGGCAGAGAAACGTTTGTTATTTGATATTCATGAAAAGCCAGACACTGCAAAAGGGTTGTTGCTAAGTGTGCAACACGTTTTTGCTATGTTTGGGGCGACAATCTTAGTTCCAATTTTGCTAGGAATGTCTATTTCAACAGCTCTTCTAGCTTCAGGGATTGGGACTCTGATCTATATGGTGTCCACTAAATTTAGCGTTCCTGTGTATCTAGGTTCTTCATTTGCCTATATCTCAGCTATGGCTTTTGCCAAGGAGCAAATGGGGGGAGACATCAGTGCGGGCCAAACAGGAATCATGATGGTCGGTTTGATTTATGTGCTTGTCGCCTTGATTGTTTCTAAAATTGGAACAGGTTGGATTGATCGTCTTTTGCCACCAATCGTGATTGGGCCTATGATTATGGTGATCGGGTTGGGACTGGCCAATACAGCGGTCACTTCAGCTGGTTTTGTGCAGGATGGGGATTGGAAGAATATGCTGGTAGCCTCAGTCAGCTTTATGATTGCCGTAACCATCCAAACCCGAGGACGTGGCTTTCTGCGGGTGATTCCATTCTTGATTGCCATTGTCGGAGGCTATCTCGTAGCAGTTCTCTTGGGAATGGTAGATTTTACACCAGTCAAAGAAGCTGCTTGGTTCTCTTTGCCAGATCTTAGCTTGCCATTTGCGACAGGAATTGGAAGTTTTAAAGAATACAAGTTTTACTTCGGACCGGAAGCCTTTGCGATTTTGCCAATTGCGATTGTGACCATCGCGGAGCATGTCGGGGATCATATGGTTCTGGGAGAAATTACAGGTCGAAACTTTTTGAAAAACCCTGGTTTGAATCGAACCCTGATTGGTGATGGGGTGGCGACAGCGGTATCTGCCTTTATCGGTGGGCCAGCCAATACAACTTACGGTGAAAACACAGGGGTTGTTGGTTTGACTCGGATTGCCAGTGTATCTGTCATTCGGAATGCAGCCTTCATCGCCATTGGGCTTAGCTTCTTCTCTAAGTTCACAGCTTTGATTTCAACCATTCCAAGTGCTGTGCTTGGAGGAATGTCCATTCTGCTTTATGGGGTTATTGCCAGTAACGGTTTGAAAGTACTGGTTCGGGCGCGTGTGAACTTTATGGAATCACGGAACTTGGTTATTGCCAGTGCTATGTTGGTTTTAGGCCTTGGTGGTGCGGTCTTGAAACTTGGATCAGACTTTGTGATCTCAGGAACTGCCTTGGCAGCCTTGGTGGGTGTTCTCTTGAACCTCATCTTGCCAGCAGCTTCTGGGGAGTCCAGTGAAGAATAGATTTTTACTAAATAAGTAGAAAAGAGGGGTCTACTTCCCATGATTTATAATCAGAGGGAGTAGGCTTCCCTTTTTTGTTCCGTCTTTCTTCTATATATAAGAAAAAATCTCCTTTTAAATTTTTTTCAAAAAAACTTAGCATTTCCCTTGCAATGCTTCCGCGCGTGTGGTAGACTATTCAAGTGCTGTGAAAAACACAGTCTTAGCTTTGATACAAGAGGTTGCGACACGCTCGGTTGCATTGCCACGCAAGGCGGTCGGTTTTCTTGAGGAGCTAGCCTATTACTTAAATAGACGAAAAAGGAGAAAAAGATGGCAAACAAAAAAATCCGCATTCGCTTGAAGGCTTACGAACACCGTACACTTGACACAGCGGCTGCTAAAATCGTAGAAACTGCTGGTCGTACAGGTGCTGAAGTAGCGGGTCCAATCCCACTACCAACAGAGCGTAGCCTATACACAATCATTCGTGCGACTCACAAATACAAAGATTCTCGCGAACAATTTGAAATGCGGACACACAAACGTTTGATCGACATCATCAACCCAACTCAAAAAACAGTTGACGCTTTGATGAAATTGGACCTTCCAAGTGGTGTAAACGTAGAGATCAAACTTTAATCAGAAAGCGAAGAACCCAAGTAAGTCTGTCAATAGAACTAGATAGAGTTGATCTGGGTCTCTCTTCGATAATTGAACCCGGCCTGAGCGCTGTGCAAAAAAGATAAACCTCCTAGTGTTCTTGGAACACATCGTCGGTTCCCTATTTTTGCTTTGCACTCTGAGACCTTGGTATCTTCATTTGAGCATGAAAAACGCTCGTTAAAAACTTTTTGAAAAAATAGAAAGAAAAGGAACATTTTCTCATGACAAAAGGAATCTTAGGGAAAAAAGTGGGAATGACTCAAATCTTCACTGAATCAGGTGAGTTTATCCCTGTTACTGTTATTGAAGCAGCTCCAAACGTTGTTCTTCAAGTTAAAACAGTTGAAACAGACGGATACAACGCCGTTCAAGTTGGTTTTGATGACAAACGTGAAGTATTGAGCAACAAACCTGCCAAAGGCCATGTAGCAAAAGCTAACACAGCTCCTAAGCGCTTCATTCGTGAATTCAAAAACATTGAAGGCTTGGCAGTTGGTGACGAAATCTCAGTTGACACTTTCCAAGCTGGAGATGTTGTTGATGTAACAGGAACTTCAAAAGGTAAAGGTTTCCAAGGTGTCATCAAACGCCATGGTCAATCACGTGGACCTATGTCTCACGGTTCTCGTTACCACCGTCGTCCTGGTTCAATGGGACCAGTTGATCCAAACCGCGTCTTCAAAAACAAACGTTTGGCTGGACGTATGGGTGGCGACCGTGTAACAATCCAAAACCTTGAAATTGTTCAAGTTGTTCCAGAGAAAAACGTTATCTTGATCAAAGGTAATGTACCAGGTGCTAAGAAATCTCTTATCACTATCAAATCAGCAGTGAAGGCTGCTAAATAATAAGGAAAGGGGAAAACAGTCACAATGGCAAATGTAAAATTATTCGACCAAACAGGTAAAGAAGCTGGCGAACTTGCCTTGAACGATGCAGTATTTGGTGTTGAGCCAAATGAAGCAGTTGTGTTTGATGTGATCATCAGCCAACGTGCTAGCCTTCGTCAAGGTACTCACGCAGTGAAGAACCGTTCAGCAGTATCTGGTGGTGGCCGTAAACCATGGCGCCAAAAAGGAACTGGACGTGCTCGTCAAGGTTCTATCCGCTCTCCACAATGGCGTGGTGGTGGTGTTGTCTTCGGACCAACTCCACGTTCATACAGCTACAAACTTCCACGCAAAATGCGTCGTTTGGCTCTTCAGTCTGTTTACTCAGAGAAAGTTGCTGAAGACAAACTTGTAGCAGTTGAAGGTCTTTCCTTCACAGCGCCAAAAACTGCAGAATTTGCAGCTGTTCTTAAAGCACTTAACATTGATTCAAAAGTACTTGTGATTCTTGAAGAAGGAAATGAATTTGCTGCACTTTCAGCTCGTAACCTTCCAAACGTAAAAGTTGCGACTGCAGCAACTGCAAGTGTTCTTGATATCGTGAATAGCGACAAACTTCTTGTTACTAAAGAAGCGATCTCAACTATCGAGGAGGTTCTTGCATAATGAACTTGTATGACGTTATTAAAAAGCCTGTCATCACTGAGAAATCAATGGCTCAAATGGAAGCAGGAAAATACGTATTTGAAGTAGATACACGTGCACACAAACTCTTGATCAAGCAAGCTGTTGAAGCTGCTTTTGAAGGCGTTAAAGTTGCAAACGTAAACACAGTGACTGTAAAACCTAAAGCAAAACGTGTTGGACGTTACAACGGTTTTACTGCAAAAACTAAGAAAGCTATCATCACACTTACAGCTGATTCAAAAGCAATCGAGTTGTTTGCTGCTGAAGCTGAATAATCTAAGGAGGAAATAGCGTGGGAATCAGAGTTTATAAACCAACTACAAATGGTCGCCGTAATATGACCTCTTTGGATTTCGCTGAAATCACAACTAACAAGCCAGAAAAAACCTTGCTTGTTCCTTTGAAAAACAAAGCTGGTCGTAACAACAACGGTCGTATCACTGTTCGTCACCAAGGTGGTGGACACAAACGTCATTACCGTTTGATCGACTTCAAACGTAACAAAGATGCGGTTGAAGCAGTTGTTAAAACAATCGAGTACGATCCAAACCGTTCAGCGAACATCGCTCTTGTACACTACACAGACGGTGTGAAAGCTTACATCATTGCTCCTAAAGGTCTTGAAGTAGGTCAACGCATCGTTTCTGGACCAGATGCCGATATCAAAGTCGGAAATGCTTTGCCACTTGCAAACATTCCTGTCGGTACAATGATCCACAACATTGAGTTGAAACCAGGACGTGGTGGTGAGTTGGTCCGTGCTGCTGGAGCATCTGCTCAAGTATTGGGTCAAGAAGGTAAATACACTCTTGTTCGTCTTCAATCTGGCGAAGTTCGTATGATCCTTTCAACTTGCCGTGCAACTGTCGGTGTTGTTGGTAACGAACAACATGGATTGGTTAACCTTGGTAAAGCTGGACGTAACCGTTGGAAAGGTGTTCGCCCAACCGTTCGTGGTTCTGTAATGAACCCTAACGATCACCCACACGGGGGTGGTGAAGGTAAAGCACCAGTCGGACGTAAAGCACCATCAACTCCATGGGGCAAACCTGCTCTTGGACTTAAAACTCGTAATAAGAAGGCTCGTTCTAACAAATTGATCGTACGCCGTCGCAACGAGAAATAATAAACACAAGTGAATCCGCCAGCTCGGTAGGGTAGACAAGGCTTTTTGCCTTGCTCCCAAGCCGCTGTGGTACTGTATTTTAAAGGAGAAAAATAAAAATGGGACGTAGTCTTAAAAAAGGACCTTTCGTCGATGAGCATTTGATGAAAAAAGTTGAAGCTCAAGCGAATGATGAAAAGAAAAAAGTCATTAAAACTTGGTCACGTCGTTCAACGATTTTCCCAAGTTTCATTGGTTACACAATCGCAGTTTATGATGGACGTAAACACGTACCAGTTTACATCCAAGAAGACATGGTAGGTCACAAACTTGGTGAATTTGCACCAACTCGTACTTACAAAGGTCACGCTGCTGACGATAAGAAAACACGTAGATAAGAGAGGAGAACGACATGGCAGAAATGACTTCAGCTAAAGCAATGGCTCGTACAGTGCGTGTTTCACCTCGTAAATCTCGTCTTGTGCTTGATAACATTCGTGGTAAAAACGTTGCTGACGCAATCGCAATCTTGAAATTCACTCCAAACAAAGCTGCTGGTATTATCGAGAAAGTTTTGAACTCTGCAATCGCTAATGCTGAGAACAACTTAGGTTTGGACAAAGCTAACCTTATTGTAAGTGAAGCTTACGCAAACGAAGGACCAACAATGAAACGTTTCCGTCCACGTGCCAAAGGTTCAGCTTCACCAATCAACAAACGCACTTCCCACATCACTGTGGTAGTTGCAGAACAATAAGGAGGTTAACTCGTGGGTCAAAAAGTACATCCAATTGGAATGCGTGTCGGTATCATCCGTGACTGGGATGCTAAATGGTATGCTGAAAAAGAATACGCGGATTACCTTCATGAAGATCTTGCTATCCGCAAATTTATCCAAACAGAATTAGCAGACGCAGCTGTTTCAACGATCGAAATCGAACGTGCTGTGAACAAGGTTAATGTTTCTCTTCACACTGCAAAACCAGGTATGGTTATCGGTAAAGGTGGAGCAAACGTTGATGCCCTTCGTGCTAAATTGAACAAAATGACTGGAAAACAAGTTCACATCAACATCATCGAAATCAAAAAACCTGATTTGGATGCACACCTTGTTGGTGAAGGAATTGCTCGTCAATTGGAGCAACGTGTTGCTTTCCGTCGTGCACAAAAACAAGCTATCCAACGTGCAATGCGTGCTGGAGCTAAAGGAATCAAAACTCAAGTATCTGGTCGTTTGAACGGTGCGGATATCGCTCGTAGCGAAGGATACTCTGAAGGAACTGTTCCACTTCACACATTGCGTGCAGATATCGACTATGCTTGGGAAGAAGCAGATACAACTTACGGTAAACTTGGTGTTAAAGTATGGATCTACCGTGGTGAAGTTCTTCCAGCTCGTAAAAACACTCAGGGAGGTAAATAACCAATGTTAGTACCTAAACGTGTGAAACACCGTCGTGAGTTCCGTGGGAAAATGCGCGGTGAAGCAAAAGGTGGAAAACAAGTAGATTTCGGAGAATTTGGTCTTCAAGCTACAACTAGCCACTGGATCACAAACCGCCAAATCGAAGCTGCCCGTATCGCTATGACTCGTTACATGAAACGTGGTGGTAAAGTTTGGATCAAAATCTTCCCTCACAAATCATACACTGCGAAAGCTATCGGGGTTCGTATGGGATCTGGTAAAGGGGCACCTGAAGGTTGGGTTGCACCCGTTAAACGTGGTAAAGTAATGTTTGAAGTTGCTGGTGTTTCTGAAGAAGTTGCACGTGAAGCGCTTCGTCTTGCTAGCCACAAATTGCCAGTGAAATGCAAATTTGTGAAACGTGAAGAGAAGTAAGGAGAAAGCATGAAACTTGAAGAAATCAAAAAATTTGTTGAAGAACTTCGTGGTCTTTCTTCAGAAGAACTTGCGAAGCGTGAAAACGAATTGAAAAAAGAATTGTTTGATCTTCGTTTCCAAGCGGCTACTGGTCAATTGGAACAAACAGCTCGTTTGAAAGAAGTGAAAAAACAAATCGCTCGTATCAAAACAATTCAATCAGAAGTTAAATAGACTTGGGAAAGGAGAAATCTAACTAATGGAACGTAATCAACGTAAGACCCTTGTTGGACGCGTAGTTTCTGACAAGATGGATAAAACAATCACAGTTGTAGTTGAAACGAAACGTAACCACCCAGTCTATGGTAAACGTATTAACTACTCTAAAAAGTACAAGGCTCATGATGAAAACAATGTTGCTAAAGAAGGCGATATCGTTCGTATCATGGAAACTCGTCCGCTTTCAGCTACAAAACGCTTCCGTCTTGTAGAAGTTGTTGAAGAAGCGGTTATCATCTAATCGAACCGAAAAGGAGAAAAGGTAAATGATTCAAACAGAAACTCGTTTGAAAGTTGCTGATAACTCAGGTGCCCGCGAAATCTTGACAATCAAGGTTCTTGGTGGTTCAGGACGTAAATTCGCTAACATCGGTGATGTTATCGTAGCTTCTGTAAAACAAGCGACTCCTGGTGGTGCGGTTAAAAAAGGTGACGTTGTGAAAGCCGTTATCGTTCGTACTAAGACAGGTGCCCGTCGTGCAGACGGTTCTTACATCAAATTTGATGAGAACGCTGCAGTTATCATTCGTGATGACAAAACACCTCGTGGAACACGTATCTTTGGCCCAGTTGCACGTGAATTGCGTGAAGGTGGCTTCATGAAGATCGTTTCTCTTGCACCAGAGGTATTGTAAGAAACACACAAACGATAGTCCCCTGGAAGCTTTCTTTCAGGGTGCCCCTATGGGCGTAAGAATTTAAGGAGAAAAGAATGTTTGTAAAAAAAGGCGATAAAGTTAAAGTAATCGCAGGTAAAGACAAAGGTGTAGAAGCAGTTGTCCTTACTGCTCTTCCAAAAGTTAACAAAGTCATCGTTGAAGGTGTCAACATCGTTAAGAAACACCAACGTCCAAACAACGAACTTCCTCAAGGTGGTATCGTTGAAGTGGAAGCTCCAATCCATGTATCTAACGTACAAGTATTGGATAAAAATGGTGTTGCTGGACGTGTTGGCTACAAATTTGTAGACGGCAAAAAAGTTCGTTACAACAAAAAATCAGGCGAAGTGCTTGATTAATCACGAAGGAAAGGAGAAGAAACATGGCTAATCGTTTGAAAGAAAAATATCTTAATGAAGTAGTCCCTGCTTTGTCAGAGAAGTTCAACTACTCTTCTGTAATGGCAGTTCCAAAAGTAGATAAAATCGTTTTGAACATGGGTGTTGGTGATGCAGTTTCAAATGCTAAAAACCTTGAAAAGGCTGCAGAAGAGCTTGCACTTATCTCTGGTCAAAAACCATTGATCACTAAAGCGAAGAAATCTATCGCCGGCTTCCGTCTTCGTGAAGGTGTAGCGATCGGTGCGAAAGTAACCCTTCGTGGTGAGCGTATGTACGATTTCTTGGACAAATTGGTTTCTGTATCACTTCCACGTGTGCGTGACTTCCAAGGTGTTCCAACTAAATCATTCGACGGACGTGGGAACTACACACTTGGTGTGAAAGAGCAATTGATCTTCCCTGAGATCAGCTTTGACGACGTCGATAAAACACGCGGTATGGATATCGTTATCGTAACGACAGCGAATACAGATGAAGAGTCTCGCGAATTGCTTGCTGGACTTGGAATGCCTTTCGCTAAATAATTCAGGAGGAACTTAAATTGGCTAAAAAATCAATGATCGCTAAAAATAAGCGTCCTGCAAAGTTCTCTACACAAGCTTACACTCGTTGCGAACGTTGTGGACGTCCACACTCAGTTTACCGCAAATTTAAGCTTTGCCGTGTTTGCTTCCGTGAACTTGCTTACAAAGGGCAAATCCCAGGCGTAACAAAAGCTTCTTGGTAATCCAATGATGCAAAGGACGTTAAAAAATCCGAATGAAAATAGGAGGCCAGACGTAGAAGCTTTAGCTTCTAGGAGTGAAAGTGTTCGGCGAACACTTTCAGCCCTGCCGCTAGAAATTTAAACCGGCAGGATTCACAAATGAAGCAGAAAGACTATGGTTCGGCCTCAATTCAAGTGTTGTGAGTAGGTTTGTTTTAGTCCTTACTCGAATTACTTGATCTATGGATTTCAGTCCTTTCTCAAACTTTCTTCACCAGAATTTGGTGAGACCTAGGCGAACGCCTATTCATTAACTAGCAAGTGACTTGCTCAAACTACTAGTAAGAGGAGAAATCAAAAAATGGTTATGACTGACCCAATTGCAGACTTTTTGACACGTATTCGTAACGCTAACCAAGCTAACCACGAAGTACTTGAAGTACCTGCATCAAACATCAAAAAAGGTATTGCTGAAATCCTTAAACGTGAAGGTTTTGTTAAAAACGTTGAAATGATCGAAGATGACAAACAAGGCATCGTTCGCGTATTCTTGAAATACGGACCAAACGGTGAAAAAGTTATCACAAACTTGAAACGTGTTTCAAAACCAGGTCTTCGTGTTTACAAGAAGAGTGAAGATCTTCCAAAAGTCTTGAACGGACTTGGAATCGCGATTGTATCAACTTCTGAAGGTTTGCTGACTGATAAAGAAGCACGCCAAAAGAATGTTGGTGGTGAGGTAATCGCCTACGTTTGGTAATCACATGATGCAAAGGACGTTAAAAAATCCGAATGAAAATAGGAGGCCTGACGCAGAGGCTTTAGCCTCTAGGAAGGACTATCTTTTTCACTAGGATTTTAGTCCGTGCTCAAATTCAAGATGCGAGAGCGTTAAGCAGCCCCAGCGAAAATAGGAAACCAGACGCTGAAGCTATAGCTTCTAGGAAGGTTTATCTTTTTCGCCCCAGGCTGTAGCTCGAGATCAATTACAGGCGTGAGACTCTGACGTGAGTTCCTGCGCTTGTATATTCATGATTGAAGGATTTAGATAGAAGTTGGTCTTCTAAATTTCCTCTTGATCATACCCCGTGAAAACTAGTCGCTTTGCGGCTCGATAATTTAACAGGAGATAAACATGTCACGTATTGGTAATAAAGTAATCGTATTGCCTGCAGGTGTTGAATTAAACATTGCAGATAACAATGAGGTTACTGTAAAAGGTCCTAAAGGTGAATTGACTCGTGAATTTGCTAAGGACATCGAAATTCGTGTGGAAGGTACTGAAGTAACACTTCACCGTCCAAACGATTCTAAAGAAATGAAAACAATCCACGGAACTACACGTGCCCTTTTGAACAACATGGTTGTTGGTGTATCAGAAGGATTCAAGAAAGAACTTGAAATGCGTGGGGTTGGATACCGTGCACAACTTCAAGGAAGCAAATTGGTTCTTGCAGTTGGTAAATCTCATCCAGATGAGGTTGAAGCTCCAGCTGGAATTACTTTTGACTTGCCTAACCCAACAACAATCGTTGTTTCAGGTATCAACAAAGAAGTAGTTGGCCAAACTGCTGCTTACATCCGTAGCCTTCGTACTCCTGAGCCATACAAAGGTAAAGGTATCCGTTATGTTGGAGAATACGTACGTCGTAAAGAAGGTAAAACTGGTAAATAATAGATGGGACTTGCTTGCAAGTCCTCGCATTTACCAACTCTGTGCTTAGCACAAACAAAAAATAAGAGGTGAAAATTGTGATTTCGAAACCAGATAAAAACAAACTCCGCCAAAAACGCCATCGTCGTGTTCGCGGAAAACTCTCTGGAACTGCTGATCGCCCACGTTTGAACGTATTCCGTTCTAATACAGGCATCTACGCTCAAGTAATTGATGACGTAGCGGGTGTAACGCTCGCAAGCGCTTCAACTCTTGACAAAGACGTTTCAAAAGGTACAAAAACAGAACAAGCTGCCGTTGTAGGTAAACTTGTTGCTGAACGTGCAGTTGCTAAAGGTATTTCTGAAGTGGTGTTCGACCGCGGTGGATATCTATATCACGGACGTGTTAAAGCGTTGGCTGATGCAGCTCGTGAAAACGGATTGAAATTCTAATAGGGAGGACACTGAAAAATGGCATTTAAAGACAATGCAGTTGAACTTGAAGAACGCGTAGTTGCCATCAACCGTGTTACAAAAGTTGTTAAAGGTGGACGTCGTCTACGCTTCGCAGCTCTTGTAGTTGTTGGTGACCGCAATGGCCGTGTTGGATTTGGTACTGGTAAAGCTCAAGAAGTTCCAGAAGCAATCCGTAAGGCTATCGAAGATGCTAAGAAGAACTTGATTGAAGTTCCTATGGTTGGTACAACAATCCCTCACGAAATCACATCAGAATTTGGTGGAGCTCGTGTATTGTTGAAACCAGCTGTTGAAGGGGCTGGAGTTGCCGCTGGTGGTGCTGTTCGTGCCGTCATCGAATTGGCAGGTGTTGCAGATATTACATCTAAATCACTTGGTTCAAACACTCCAATCAACATCGTTCGTGCAACTGTTGAAGGATTGAAACAATTAAAACGTGCTGAAGAGGTTGCTGCTTTACGTGGTATCTCAGTATCTGACTTGGCATAAGAAAGGGGATAAAATGGCTCAAATTAAAATTACTTTGACTAAGTCTCCAATCGGACGCAAGCCAAACCAACGTAAAACGGTTGTTGCCCTTGGACTTGGCAAATTGCATTCTTCTGTTATCAAAGAAGATAATCCAGCTATCCTTGGAATGGTTAATACCATCTCTCACTTGGTAACTGTAGAAGAAGTTAAATAAGAAGATCATGGCTAAGTCGCAAAGAAAAATCTTTGCGACTTACAAGCCATATAGACAAGCGAGTTTTTGTAAAAGTTTCCGTTTTACAAAAGCGCTAGCCCGTGACAAAGGTCACTAAAAAAGGAGAAATAAACAGAATGAAACTTCATGAATTGAAACCAGCAGAAGGCTCTCGTAAAGTTCGTAACCGTGTAGGTCGTGGTACTTCATCCGGTAACGGTAAAACTTCAGGCCGTGGACAAAAAGGTCAAAAAGCTCGTAGCGGTGGTGGCGTACGTCCAGGATTTGAAGGGGGACAAACTCCATTGTTCCGTCGTTTGCCAAAACGTGGTTTCACAAACATCAACCGTAAAGAATATGCGATTGTCAACCTTGATCAATTGAACGTCTTTGAAGACGGTGCAGAAGTAACACCAGTTGCTTTGATCGAAGCTGGAATTGTGAAAGCTGAAAAATCAGGCGTTAAAATCCTTGGTAACGGCGAATTGACTAAGAAATTGTCTGTGAAAGCAGCTAAATTCTCTAAATCAGCTGAAGAAGCAATCACAGCTAAAGGTGGATCAATCGAGGTCATCTAAGAAACGATAGAGAGGTTACTCTATGTTCTTTAAAATTTTAAGGGATTCCTTAAAAATTAAGCAGGTCCGGACCAAGATTTGGATGACCCTCTTTATCCTTTTCGTTTTCCGCGTTGGAACGCATATTACTGTTCCAGGTGTGAATGCCCGGGTCCTTGCTGACTTGTCTCAATTGTCCTTCCTTAACATGTTGAGTTTGGTATCGGGGAATGCCATGCAGAACTTTTCGGTTTTTGCCTTAGGTGTTTCTCCCTATATCACCTCCTCCATTGTTGTTCAACTACTCCAAATGGATATTGTTCCTAAGTTTGTAGAGTGGGGAAAACAAGGTGAGGTTGGACGACGAAAACTCAATCAAGCCACACGTTATATTTCCCTATTCCTAGCTTTTGTACAATCAATTGCGATTACGGCAAGTTTTAATACCTTGTCCAATGCTCAGTTGGTGCCTACACCAAACTGGCAGACCTATCTCTATATTGGCTGTATCTTGACAACAGGTAGTATGATTGTAGTTTGGTTGGGAGAACAAATATCCGACAAAGGTTATGGGAACGGGGTTTCCATGATTATCTTTGCCGGTATTATCTCTGCCATTCCGCGGACTATCTCAGGACTTTACGAAGATTACTTTGTGAATGTCCCAGCGGATCGTCTACAGAATTCAGCGATTTTCCTTGGATTGGTTGCTCTAGCTGTCTTAGCGATTATTTATTTCACTACTTTTGTACAGCAGGCTGAATACAAAATTCCAATTCAATATACAAAATTGGTACAGGGGGCTTCTTCTAGTTCCTACCTTCCTTTGAAGGTGAACCCAGCAGGGGTTATCCCCGTTATCTTCGCCAGCTCTATTACAGCTGCACCAGCCGCTATTGTTCAATTTATGATTTTAAGCGGAAATGATGCAGCCTGGGTTAGAAATGTGCGAGATCTCCTGTCGACGGATATGCCGTCAGGGATTGCCTTGTATGCACTTTTGATTATCCTCTTTACCTTCTTCTATACCTTTGTGCAGATTAATCCTGAAAAAACTGCTGAAAACTTGCAAAAGAGTTCAGCCTATATTCCAGGAGTTCGCCCAGGTAAGGGAACAGAGGTTTATATGTCCAAACTCTTGCGACGCTTAGCTCTCGTGGGCTCACTCTTCTTGAGTTTCGTTGCTATTATCCCAATCGTTGCTCAAAACGTATTCGGTTTGGCCGAAGCCGTAGCTTTGGGAGGAACCTCATTGCTGATTTTGATTTCAACAGCCATTGATGGAATCAAGCAGTTGGAAGGTTATCTTCTTAAACGTCGTTACGTTGGCTTTATGCATACAGATACAGAATAGAATTCGGAGGATATCAGTCTAGGCTGATTCCTCTCTATTTTGTTTTTTACTAAGTTTATCAAGCGATTGATAGATTTAGTGGAAAACAAAAAGGAGAAAAGACATGAATCTTTTGATTATGGGCTTGCCAGGTGCCGGAAAAGGGACTCAAGCAGCTAAAATGGTCGAAGAATTTGGCCTTGCTCATATTTCTACTGGGGATATGTTCCGTGCGGCAATCGCCAATGAAACGGAAATGGGCTTGTTGGCAAAATCCTACATGGATCAAGGACAATTGGTACCAGATGAAGTAACCAATGGAATTGTCAAAGAGCGTCTCTTGCAAGATGATATCAGCCAAAAAGGTTTCTTGTTGGATGGTTATCCACGTACCATTGATCAAGCACATGCTTTGGATCAAACCTTGGCAGATTCAAACATTCAATTGGATGGAGTGGTGAATATCGATGTTGACCCAAGCATTCTTTTAGATCGTTTGAGTGGTCGATTCATCTGTCGAAATTGTGGAGCAACCTATCACAAGATTTTCAACCCAACAAAAGTTGAAGGAACTTGTGACAACTGTGGTGGCCATGACTTTTACCAACGTGAAGATGATAAGCCAGAAGCTATCAAAACACGTTTGGACGTCAATATTGCTCAAGGTCAGCCAATTCTTGAACACTATGCTGCTAAAGGCTTGGTCTTTGATATCCAAGGAGATCAAGAAATTGACAAAGTATTTGCAGATATCCAAGCTGCATTAGAAAAAATCAAATAATCTACACTTTGTATCTTGCATTAAAACAGTCTTAGTGGTACACTAGTTAGGTTCTGACTTATCTTGTCCCTCTATACCCAGAGGACATAAATCGAAATTTAGGGAGGTACTTTTGCGTGGCAAAAGACGATGTGATTGAAGTTGAAGGTAAGGTAGTCGATACCATGCCAAACGCAATGTTTACGGTTGAACTTGAAAATGGACATCAGATTTTAGCAACAGTTTCTGGTAAAATTCGTAAAAATTATATTCGTATTTTAGCGGGAGACCGTGTGACAGTCGAGATGAGCCCATACGATTTGACTCGTGGACGGATCACCTACCGCTTTAAATAAAGGAAAAAATTGGAGGATTAAGAAATGAAAGTAAGACCATCAGTTAAGCCAATTTGCGAATACTGTAAAGTTATTCGTCGTAATGGTCGTGTTATGGTTATTTGCCCTGCAAATCCAAAACACAAACAACGCCAAGGTTAAAATCAGTTACTAGAAAGGAGAAAACATGGCTCGTATTGCTGGAGTTGACATTCCAAATGATAAACGTGTAGTTGTATCACTTACTTATGTTTACGGTATCGGACTTCCAACTGCTAAGAAGATTCTTGCTGCTGCAGGTGTTTCTGAAGACATCCGCGTGAAAGATCTTACACCAGATCAAGAAGACGCTATCCGTCGCGAAGTTGATACAATCAAAGTTGAAGGTGACCTTCGTCGTGAAGTGAACTTGAACATCAAACGCTTGATGGAAATCGGTTCTTACCGTGGAATCCGTCACCGTCGTGGACTTCCTGTCCGTGGACAAAACACAAAAAACAATGCTCGTACTCGCAAAGGTAAAGCTGTTGCGATTGCAGGTAAGAAAAAATAATATAGGAGGTAAACAGTCTTGGCTAAACCAACACGTAAACGTCGTGCGAAGAAGAATATCGAATCTGGTATTGCTCACATCCACGCAACATTCAATAACACTATCGTTATGATTACCGATGTACACGGAAACGCAATTGCTTGGTCATCAGCTGGTGCACTTGGTTTCAAAGGTTCTCGTAAATCTACTCCATTTGCTGCCCAAATGGCATCAGAAGCAGCTGCTAAATCTGCTCAAGAACATGGTCTTAAATCTGTAGAAGTTACAGTTAAAGGTCCTGGTTCAGGTCGTGAATCTGCTATCCGTGCACTTGCTGCTGCAGGTCTTGAAGTAACTGCAATTCGTGATGTTACTCCAGTGCCTCACAATGGTGCCCGTCCTCCAAAACGTCGTCGTGTATAATTGATTTTAAATTTACACAGCTTTTCGTTTTAAGAGGGAGTATAAAATGATTGAGTTTGAAAAACCAAAAATAACAAAAATTGATGAAAATAGTGATTACGGCATGTTTGTTGTTGAGCCACTTGAACGTGGTTACGGAACAACACTTGGGAACTCCCTTCGTCGTGTCTTATTGGCCTCCCTTCCAGGAGCAGCAGTAACATCTATCAATATTGAAGGTGTATTGCACGAATTTGATACAGTTCCAGGTGTCCGTGAGGATGTGATGCAAATTATCCTCAACGTCAAAGGAATTGCTGTAAAATCATTCGTCCAAGACGAAAAGATGATTGAATTGGATGTTAAAGGGCCTGCTACCATTACAGCTGGCGATATTTTGACAGACAGTGATATCGAAATTGTCAACCCAGATCATTACCTCTTTACCATTGGTGAAGGAGCAACCTTCAAGGCTCGTATGACTGTTCATACTGGTCGTGGATATGTTCCAGCTGATGAGAATAAGTTGGATAATGCTCCGGTTGGTACATTGGCGGTAGATGCAATCTACACACCAGTGAAAAAAGTCAATTACCAAGTTGAACCTGCACGTGTGGGTAGCAATGATGGTTTTGACAAATTAACACTCGAAATCATGACCAATGGAACAATTATTCCAGAGGATGCTCTCGGTTTGTCTGCTCGTATTTTGAATGAGCACTTGAATCTATTTACTGATCTTACTGAAGTTGCAAAAGCAACAGAAGTGATGAAAGAAGCAGATTCAACTTCTGATGATCGCGTATTGGAACGCACAATCGAAGAATTGGATCTATCTGTTCGTTCATACAACTGTTTGAAACGTGCAGGCATCAATACAGTATATGATTTGACTGAGAAAACTGAAGCCGAAATGATGAAAGTGAGAAACCTTGGCCGTAAGAGTCTTGAAGAAGTGAAATTCAAACTTCATGATCTTGGTCTTGGTCTAAAAGAGAAATAGAGGAGGAAATAATGGCTTACCGTAAATTAGGACGCACAAGTTCACAACGTAAAGCGATGCTTCGTGACCTTACAACTGATTTGCTCATTAACGAATCAATCGTAACTACAGAAGCTCGTGCAAAAGAAATTCGTAAAACAGTTGAAAAAATGATTACCCTTGGTAAACGTGGTGATTTGCACGCACGTCGTCAAGCAGCTGCTTTCGTACGTAACGAAATTGCAAGTGAAGTATATGATGCTGAAAATGATAAAATCGTTACAACAACTGCACTTCAAAAATTGTTCTCAGACATCGCTCCGCGCTATGCTGATCGTAACGGTGGATACACTCGTATCTTGAAGACAGAACCACGTCGTGGTGATGCAGCTCCAATGGCGATTATCGAACTCGTCTAAAATCATCAATTTTGTTGAGTGTTATGATGATGGAGTCTTTTGACTCTTAGTCTAGCTCTGGTCTAGCACCAGGAGTAATCCTGGTGCTAACACTCATCATAATGGTGGTGACGCTTGTTTACGCAATGGCTCTTAAAAAGAACCATGGCGTAAGCAGGCGTTTTTGTTTTTTAGCAGGAAAAATTTGGTATACTGGTTAGAATAAGTGAAAAGAGGACAGCCTATGCATCATTTTTTTCATGAAAACTATCTTTCGAAACTCAAAGAAAATCCTGAACTTTTCATTGGGATTGAATTAGAATTTCCAATTGTTCAAGTTCATGGGCAAGCAACCGATCATTCCGTTTCTATTTCTTTGCTTCACCATCTTGTTCAAATTTTAGAGTTTACGATTGTGAAAGTTGATGAACAAGATCAGCCGATTGAGATTGTCGCTGCAAATGGAGATGTGATTCTGTTTGAAGTCAGCTACAACACCTTGGAATTTGCCTTTGCTAAGTCTGAGAATTTATTTGGCATTGCGAATCGTTTTCAGATCTACCTCGAGGCTATTCAGTCATTCCTTCTTCAATACGACCACCAACTTCTCGGTTCAGGGATAAACCCTAATTGGGCTGTGAATGATAATCGACCAGTGGCTACAGGGCGTTACCAGATGTTGATGGATTATCTGGCTTTGGGAGCGAATTATGTAGAGCTTCATCCTTATCTAGATTATGCTGCCTATATTTGTGGAAGTCAGGTTCAGTTTGATGTTAGTAGAAGCCGGTTTTTACGGGTCCTAAATGCGTTTAATAAGATTGAGGCTGCCAAGGCTTACTTATTTGCCAATTCCTCTTTTGAGCCACTCAAAAACTGTGCTTTGGCACGTGATTCCCTTTGGGAAGATTCGATGCACGGCTTGATTCCTCAGAACGTGGGAATCTATCCTAGCGATTTTGAATCAGAGGAGGATTATATTGACTTTAAAAGCCAATCTTCTTTTTTCTACACAGAAAGAGACGGAACCTATTATTATTTTGAGCCGATTCCGTTACAAGAGTACCTCCAGAAAGATGCGATTCGTGCCTATGGTCTTGATGGGAAGCGCTTGAACTTGAAGCCGGATCGGTCGGATCTTAAGAACCATCGTTCCTATCATTACCAGGAGTTGACCAAGCGGGGCACAGTTGAATTTCGGAGCATCTGTACCCAACCCTTGGAAGCTACCTTTGCGCCGGCCGCCTTTCATCTTGGCCTCTTAACGGAATTGGAAGCCTTGGAAGATTTGCTCGACCATTCGCCATTCTTTGAGCTTATGGGGCGTGATTATGCGCAATTACGTAAAGATTTTTCTCGTCAGGATTTGAATGCAAAAGAAAAAGAAGCCATCCGAGCCTTCTCACAAGAGCTAATCAGCTGCGCAAAGAGAGGTCTTCAGCAAAGAGGATTGGGGGAAGAGATTTTCCTAGCGAATCTACGAATAACCAAATAATTTAAATAATATCTTGACAAAAATTCGGAATATGATAAACTTTAGACAATTTAGGGTAAATCGTGTTCGGGAAAAAGAATATTATGAAGAAATGAAAAGCTCTTCAAACTCTCGAGTCTCTCGCTTACGATAGGTGAGAGATTTTTTTTGAGCACTTTTGACCTAAAAAATAGAAAGGAGAAAGTTTATTGTTTTGCATCCACGGGAATAGGAGGATTTTATGGATAAAACGAGGTCAATTATTGACCTATTTTAAAGTTAGTTACGCATAAAGGAGTAAAAGATGAAGTTGTCAAAAAATGATCGCAACGCATTAATATCAGCTGTTATAGCTTCAGGTACGGATGACTTAAATGTCATGTTTTTATCCTTTTCCCTTACATCCATTATTGCTTCATTGGCGATTAGTAAAGTAGAAGCGGGCTGGATTGCGACAATTACCAATCTTGGTATGTTATTCGGTGGTATTGTTTTTGGGGTTTTAGCCGATAGATACAATAAGTTTAAAATTTTTCGTTGGACCGTAACTATCTTTTCTTTAGCAACGGCTCTTATTTTCTTCACTCCTAATTTGGAATACCTCTACTGGATGCGCTTTATTGCAGGTGTTGGAGTAGGTGGAGAATATGGTGTGGCTATTGCTATCATGGCTGGTTTGGTCCCGAAAGAGCAAATGGGAAGAATGTCCTCTATCAACGGAATCGTTGGGCAAATAGGTTCTATAGCCTCGGCAGCTTTGGCTGGTTTGATTGCCCCGATTTTTGGTTGGAGAGGACTATTTTTGTGTGGCTTACTTCCCCTTGGAATTGTTCTTTGGTCTATGATAGCGGTTGATGCGGATAAGGTCAGTGATTTTGATGCAAGTCAAGCCAAGGAATCTAAACAGGAGAAAGGCAAGATTTGGGATTTGTTTTCAAGTCCCCAAATTGCTGCCCAGACTATATGTTTAATGGTGATGACAACGGTTCAGATAGCTGGCTACTTTGGAATGATGAACTGGTTACCGAGTATCATGCAGGAACAAGCTGGAGTTAGTTTGAGTGGTTCCTCAGTTTGGATGATTACAACGATTCTTGGAATGTGCTTAGGTATGATTGTTTTTGGGAACTTATTGGATCGTATTGGACCAAGAAAAAGTTATGGTATATTTTTAGTGGCTTCAGCCTTGTCTGTATATCTCTTTAGCTTTGCACGGACAGAGTGGAGTATTTTAATCGCTGGTGCGGTTGTTGGTTTCTTTGTTAATGGGATGTTTGCAGGATACGGAGCCATGATTACGCGTCTCTATCCTTATTCTGTTCGTTCTCTTGCTAATAATGCTATCCTGAATGTTGGACGAGCCATTGGAGGGTTCTCATCTGTTGTGATTGGTTTTATCCTACAAAACGCCACTGTGACAATCGTCATGCTCTTTCTGGCAAGTCTCTATTTCCTTAGCTTGTTAGCAATGTTGAGTATTTCAAGTCTCAGGCAGGAGCAGTATCAAAAACTCAATGGATTGGTAGGTCGTTTAGATTAGTCAAGTTTGCATTCGAAAATAAGGATTACTTGGCTGATGAAGGAAGGGATAAGAACTTGGAGTCGTTTGAATACTCTAAGTTCTTTTCATTTGTTGTATCAAAACGAACCAAATCATTGTTTGATGATAAAAAGTGGTGTATAATTACCACTAGTTAGTAACAAAGAGGAGAGACCTTATGAAAGCAGCAATTCATCATATTTCAGTTTTAGCCAGTGATGCAGCAGAAGCTTATCAGTTTTATCATGGTATCCTAGGTCTTTCTCTGCACTTGAAAACGGTGAATCAGGATGACCCGACCATGTACCACTTGTTCTTTAGTGATGAAACGGGGCGCGAGGGAACAGAATTTACTGTTTTTGAGACCAAAACTTTTCCCAAACATCAATCTGGGACAAATGCTTTAGAGCGTACGGTGTTTTGGGTAGCTAATCAGGAAAGTTTGATATTTTGGAAGACACGTTTAAATCAGGCAGGCGTATCAACGGAATGGGCTAGATTGTGGAACCAGGAGGCTCTCTTTTTTAGTGATCCGGACGGTCAAAAATTGGCTTTGGTTTATCCTGAAAAGTTAACTTGGCAGGTTTATCCGCCAAAGAATCCCAGCATAGATCCTTCAAATGCTATTCTAGGGTTGGCGGGTGTAGTGATTCGGGTTCAAAATCAACAAACCGTTACAGAACTTTTGACAAGGGTATTTGGTTTTGAGGAAGCACCTTTTTTTGATGCAGAACTAATGGGGGATAGCCGCCTAGATGCTGATTCCATTTTTCCCCAACATGTATGGATTGTGGAAGATAAAGAACAAGCACCACAGCAGTTGGGACGAGGTGGTATCCATCATCTTGCGCTGGGAGTTGGCTCACTGGAGGAGTTAAAGCAGACTGCGAGTGATCTATCTGCGAAAGGCATTCTCCATTCCCGGATTGTGAATCGAGATTTTATGCATTCCCTTTACTTTAAGGAATGGCATGGGATGGTCTTGGAAGTCGCCACTCCAATTTCAGAAAAACTTGTGATGGATTATGATACGATGGAAAGTTTTCATCATCTCCCCTTATATTTGCCGGATTTTCTGGAGCCGAATCGAATGATTATAGAAGAAGGGTTGAAACAATGACCAGCTTAAAATGGAGTTATAGAGCAGCAGAAGAGCCTTTGTTGGTGCTTTTTCATGGTAGCGGGGGAACTATTCAAGAAATGCTTGGTTTTGGGAAAAAGCTTGCGCCTACCCATAGTCTGTTAGTGGTTCAAGGAGATTATACTTTTGGAAGTGGCTATCGTTATTACCCACCACTAGAAGAGAATCAAAATGATTTAGAACAGAGACACCTGTTTCAGGAAAAGTTTGAGATAACATGGGAAGCATTACGAGAAATCTGGGAGAATAGGCCCCTTATCTTTTTAGGCTACTCCAATGGAGCTAATGCTATTCTCAGTCTTTTAGAAATGAGTAAAGACCTAGCTGATGATTATTTGTTACTTCACCCAAGTTTATTACAATGGAATCATCAAGAAAAACAAAAAGGAAATGTCTACTTGTTCTTAGGAGAGAACGATCCATGGACTTCTAAAGAAGAGTTAGAAGACTATTTTGAAGAAAAATCA
This sequence comes from Streptococcus sp. NLN64, assembly GCF_015831295.1. Lineage (NCBI taxonomy): Bacteria > Bacillati > Bacillota > Bacilli > Lactobacillales > Streptococcaceae > Streptococcus > Streptococcus sp. NLN64. The sequence continues at coordinate 423 of NZ_JADXDQ010000030.1, read as the reverse complement.
GACATCTTTCCATCCCTTCATCTTAACTATTTATCCGAAAATCATGTGATAAATCAAGCAGAATTCAACTGGATAGAAAATTTTTTGAAAAAAAGTAAAAAAAATTAAACAAAACCCTTGCAAAGACCAATATCATGTTGTATACTAATAAAGTCCTGAAGGGAGAGTTCCTTAAACGGGACGCAATCAGTAGAATAGTTCGGCTCAAACGAACGAAAACAAAAAAACTTCAAAAAAGTTAAACAAAAGTGTTGACAAACCATTGAGGTTTTGATAAACTGATTAAGTTGTCTCGTGAGAGACATGACCTTTGAAAACTGAACAAGATGAATACCAATGTGTGGGTAGTAGGAATACTACCTGTCAATAATAAATTCGAAGCTAAATCAAAAGACTTCAAGGCAAACTGACGCAGGTAGAACT